>JAXDLD010000504.1:0-13239 GCA_034666805.1 Acidobacteriota bacterium | reverse complement strand
CGTCGATCTTGTTCCCCTTGAGGGACGCGAGCGGCTTGCCCCCCAGAATGGCCTGGATCGAAGCCAACCAGCCGACTCTCGGCCAAGTGCAGGACTTCGCAATCACCGGAATGACCCGCAGGCCTTCCTTCGCCCGGCGCTCCAGGAGAAGGGGAACTTCCTTCTGAAGGATGAACTTAGAAGTCAGAAAATCCGCCGAGACGAGGAGGACAGCTACACGGGCGCTGCCCATCGCCTTCTCGATCTCGGCGAGCCAGTTCGCTCCCGCTCCGATGCGGCGGTCGTCCCAGGTCGCAAGGAGGCCCTCCTGCTCCAGGACGCCGAGATGCTTGACGAGCTTGTCCTTCCACTTCTCGTCCTGGTGGCTGTAGCTGATGAAGACGGTGGGCTTGGGCATCGGCTCGGACTCGAAGCTACCGTCGCCCCTTCAGGGCTTCGGATTCAATCGGTTGACCTAGACCTGGGGCTCGCGCCCCAGGCTACCAACTGCCGCCCCTGCCGGGGCTGGAAACCGCCGCGGACGAGCATCGGCTCGTGAGGACGACGAAGATCCTGGATGATTCCTGTGCTTTGAAGATCCTCACCTAGAACTGTACCGCGGCAAGGGGTGCCCATCAAGCCCGCGCACAACCACCGTCCCAGAACGAGACTTGGGACGCCGCGATCACGGGTCTCGGTCCCGAGACTTGAAGACGAAGGCCCGAGACAACGCTTGGGGCGCCGGTATCAAGAGTCTCGGTCCCGAGACCCCAAGACAAAGTCCCCGGACAGGGCTTTCAAGGCCGCTAATCACGCGTCTAGGTCCAGGGACTTGAAGACAAAGTCCCCGGACACGGCTTTCCAGGCCGCTCATCACGCGTCTCGGTCCCCAGACTTGAAGACAAAGTTCCGGGACAATGCTTTCAGCGCCGCTCTCACGGGTCTCGGTCCCGAGACTCGAACACAGAGTCCCGTGACATTGATTCGTGGTCCCGGGACTCAGGTCCACGTCCAGGATTGAGACTCGCTGTCCCGGGACCGCGGGTCTTCGTCCCGCGACTCTGGGTCGGGGTCCAGGGACTCGATATCGTGGTCTCGAGACAGTGAGTCTCCGGCCCGCGACTTTGGGTTGCAGTCCCCGGACTCGAGATCTTGGTCCCCGGACAACGGTCGCAATTCCTGGTTGCCAACCGTGGTGCCGGGACGGCGACTCGCCCTCACGGGACCATGGATCGCCGTCCCGCGGCTTGGAGTCGTAGTCCCGAGACTCGGAGTCATGGCCCGCGGCTTGGAGTCGTGGTCCCGAGACCACGAGTCGCGTTCCCTGGACTCTGTAACGACGGCGCGGCACCGGAGTCACTGTCCAGGTATTCAAGACGTAGTCCCCTTACCTTACTCTCAGGTCCGGCGACCGCGTAGCGAAGTCCCAGGACATCGTCACGGGTCTCCGGAGCGGAAAGCCGAACCGGGGGAAGTCGAAACGGTGCCGGCGGACGTCGACTCTCTGCGTAGGGGACAAGAGACCGACTACTGTCGCCCTATCCCCCCGCCGCCCCCAGCTCCCACTTCGGCTGGAGCTCGACCTGCCCGCTCCACCCCGCGGGCGGCATCACCACGAAACGGACCCGGAAGTGATCTCCCGCGGGAATGAACTCGTCGCTGCGGGAAAGGTGCACCGGCTGGCCGCCGGCATGGGCTTCGAGCTTCAGGTGGAGGTGGCAGGAGGTGTGATTGTCGACGACGAATTCGACGAAGATGCCCTCCTTGCCCTTGCGCGGGGTCCAGGTGCCATGGAAGGAGCCGACCTCCATCCGGTTCTCGTCCGTGAGGCGCTGGGGGGCGAGCTTGATGGTCCGCGCCGTCGAGAGGAAGAACGAGGGGGCGTCCGGGATGCGGGTGCCGCAGCCGCGGGCCTTCTTCGACTGCTCCGCCCCGTCGAGCACCGCCTGCCGGCGCTCGGGGGTGATGGGGTGCTCGTAGGGAGCCTTGCCGAGCCGCGCCAGGTCCTCGGCCGCGCCCTCCAGGGGCACGTAGCGGATGCAGGCGCCGATCAGGACCGCCGAGCGGTCCCCCTTCCAGGTGCCGTAGAGGAGGTAGCTCTGGCCCACCTCCAGCTTGGCGCCGCAGGCGCCGGCCGCGGTCTCGGCCTGGATCGTCGTCAGATCGCTCTTCCAGGAGGAGGAGACGAGGATCGTGTAACGCTTGAGCTCCAGCCCCACGAGCTGCGCGCTCTCCACCTCGCCGGCGAAGATCTCCTGCGCCACGCGGAGCCCATGTTCCAGAGTTCCGCCGTCCTTGACGCAGGTACAGGTGACCGGCCGGATGGCGGGGGCCGGCGCTGGGGCCGGCGCTACGGGGGGGGCCGGCGCGGGCGGCGGCGCTGGAACGGGCTGCGGTGCCGGCGTGGATGGGGGTGCCGAAGCGGGCGGCGCGGCGGGGGCGACCGGCGGCACCGGAACAGGCGGTGCCGGAGCCGGCGTCTGGGCGGAGAGCGCCACAGCCCCCGCCAGGAGGCCGGCGGCGGCGAATCGGAGCAGGGAGGAGCCTCTAGACATCGTGCATCTCCAGAAAATTGGAGGCCGATTGTACCGGAGCCCCCCTTAGTAGTCGACGTAGCCGCCGCGGGCGCGCACGTGCACTCCCCCGTGGCCGGCGACCTTGATCTGCACCTCGTGCCACTTGCCGTCGTGCCGCGCGTGGCTGGGGTAGAAGCCGAGCACATATTGGTCGCGGAGCTCGGAGAGGATCTCCTTGAAGGCTCCCTCCACCCCGCCGATCGAGGCGATCCCCTCGATCCGGCCGCCGCTCTCGATCACCGCCCGCTGCAGGTCGCGGAACTCGCGGTCGTTGGCCGCGAAGTCGCGCCAGGCCGAGGAGATCGAGGTCCGGCGCGAGCCCTCCTCGTTCAGCTGCAGCCAGTAGATGAGCGACTGGCTGCGGCGCTCCTTCCACAGCACCTCCTGCATGGAGAGGACGCTCTGCACGTCGGTGCCGTCGGAGAAGAGGACGATGACCCCCCGTCCCACCTGGCCGTCCAGGAGCTTGAGCGCGAGGTAGAGGTGGTCGTTGATCGCCGTGCCGCCCAGGGCGTCGGTCTTGGCGAGGACCGCCTCGAGCGGCTTCCTGTCATTGTGGAACGGGGTCGCCGCGAGCAGGCGGTCGGAGAAGAGGACCAGGCTCGCCTCGTCGACATCTTTCATCCCAGCCAGAAACGAGTGCACGCCGGCCCTGGACGCCTCGATGCGGGCGCCGCGCATGCTCTCGCTGGTGTCTAAGAGGAGGACGGCGTTGAACGGCACCTCGCCGCGCTCGAAGGTGACGAGCTTCTGCTCCACCCCGTTGTCCAGGACCCGGAAGTCGTCCCGGGTCAGGTCGAGGACCCGCTTGCCGTCACTCCCGGAGACGGTGACGAAGAGGGTGCGGAGAGCGACGCTGATCTCCTCGTTGACGACCACCGCCGGGGAGGTCAGCTCGGCTGCCGCCGTAGCCCCCGAGACAGTGGTGGCGACGACCTCGACGTGGTGTGGGACGTTCTCCTGGCCGACGTCCCACTGCACCCGGAAGGGCGGCTTCTTGAGCTCGCCGGCCGGCTTGCCGTCGACCTTGAAGACGACCTTGACGATCGCCTCGTCGCTCCGCACGTTGACCGCCAGGTCGACGGTGCCGAAGAGTGGGGTCGCCTGGGCCGGAGAGAGGAAGAGGACCTCGACCGCGGCGCCGGCCGCGCGGTCCGGACGGACGATCGAGAGGCAACAGACGAGGAGGCCGAGCGCCAGGAGGGGCGCCGAGCGGCGGAGGTCGCGGGTGGGGCGAGTCGGGATCCCCATGATCAACCCGCCACCTTGACCGTGCCCAGCGCCTGCGAGAGCAGGGCGAGGCGGGCGTCCGAGGTCTCGCGGAGCGAGGCGCGCAGCGCGAAGAGGGCCTCCGGCCCCCAGCGGCTGTAGCGGAAGCGCGCCGACTCCTCGGCCCCCAGGGGGAGCGACTGTACCTTCTCGGCCATCTGGGCGGCCGCCCCCCACTGGCCGCGCCGCTCGAGGACCGAGGCGAGCTCGATGTAGAGCCGCGGCTCGTTGGGAAACTTGGTAATCCCCTCCTTGAGCACCGCCTCGGCCTTCTCCTGCTCGCCGTCCCGCGAGTAGCGGACGGCGAGCTCCTCGTAGGCCAGGTTGCGCACCCAGCCGGGCGAGTCGCCGGCGATCAGCTCGCGGAGGAGGCGCTTGATCTCCGCCGCCGGGGCATGCCCGCCGATCTCGCTGCCGACCGGATTGCGCTCCAGCGAAAGGGCAAGCCGGAGCTTGCCCTCGGCCTGCCCGGGGTGGGCCTTGACCAGGCGGGTCAGGTAGCCGATGGCCGACGGGTAGCGGCCGCTCTTCTCGAACAGGGCGCCCAGCCCCAGGAGGGCCACCTCGTTGACCGGGTCGAGCTCCAGCGAGCGGGCGTAGAGCTCGGCCGCGAGATCGGTCAGCGCGGCCTCCTGGATGTAGCTGCCGAGGCTGGTCAGGACCCGGGCGGCGGAGATCTTCGCCCCCTCGGTGGCGCCGCGGGCGGCGTAGACCTCGGCGAGGCTGCGGGTGAGGTTGCGGGCGTGGAGCGAGAGGAAGGGGTTGTGGACCTCCCGGTAGGCGGCGTAGCTCTCCTGGTGGAGGACCATGACCGGCAGGAGGGTCTCGTGCTGCGCCTCCTCCAGCTCGCGGACGGCCTGGATCTCGGCCTTCCAGAGCTTGTCCCGGCCCTTGCCGTCGGCCCCGATCACCCCCCGCTCCAGGGCCTTCAAGTCGTTGACCGCCTCGCCGCGGGCGCCCGAGGCCCAGCGCGCGAGGATCTTGCGGTAGGCCTGCTGGATCGCCGGGATGTCGAAGGTCGCGGGATCGACTCGGCCCCCGAAGTCCTGGGGCTGCGGCACGTCGGCCCGGACCGCTCCCGGCCCCGGCACCCCCAGCGCGCCGACGAGGCAGACGAGGGCGAGCGAGCAGGTCAGGAAAGGACGGAAAGCAGACTCTCTCTTGCGCAAAGCATCATTCTGCATAAAGAAAAAGGGGGGAGCGACGGAGCCTTAAAGGCTCCCGCGCTCCCCCTCCTCCTATGGGTAGATACGACCGCTGATTCAGCGTGCGTGATCAGCCTCCGTGACGCCGTCCACGATGGTTCGGCTTCGGTGCCGGAGGGGGTGGCGGAGGGACGTCGCCGCCGCCATTGCCGCCATTGTCGTCACTCTTGGCATCACCCTGGAGCACCCAGAAGAGGTTGCGGATCGCCTCCTCCGAAAGCTGCGCTTTCGCCGCCGCGGCGGCGGAGGCCGGCGTGCCGCCCGTCCCCGGAGCCCCGAAGAGGAACGGCAGGAGATCCACCTCGGGGATGTTGGCGTTGAACTTGGCGTTGATGGTGTCGATGAAGGCGTTGGCGATGACGGCGTAGCCGAACGGGGTCGGGTGGACGCCGTCATAGGAGAAGACGCCGCCGGTCAGGTAAGAGTTGGTGAAGGTCACCCCGCCGATGTCGATGCCGTTGGTGGCGAGATCCTTGAGCAGGGCGTTGGCATCGATCAGGGCGGCGCCGGCATCACCCGCGGCCTGCGAGATGATGGCGTTGAAGGCGGCGACGCGGGCCTGGATGGTCGCCGTCTCGGTGGCGTCCAGGACGTCGTTGTCGGGCAGCGGCAGCCCCGTGCCGCCGACCGCCTTCGGGATGCCGAGCCCCTTGGCGAGGTCGGCCTGGGCGGTGAGCAGGACGTGGTCGGCGGCGGTCAGGGGGGTGCCCTTGGGGCCGATCAGGGGGACCGGCGCGCCGTTGACCAGCACCGGCTTGCGGGTCGCCGGGTTGACGAGCACCGAGGGGACGGTGGTGATGAACGGGATGCTGGTGACGTCCGGGATGTTGGCGACCGCGATCTTGGCCCCGCTCCCCTTCAAGTTCGCCATGATGGTGCGGAAATCGCGATCGAAGCTGTCGACGGTGGTCAGGGTGACCCCGTCGATGACGATGCCGCTGGTGGCGGCCCCGAGGACGTCGTTGTTGCCGATCCAGAGGGTGACGAAGGTCGGCTTCTGGAACAGGGCCTGCTGCAGGGCCGTCGTGTTGCCGAAAGCGGGGTTGGCGTTCCGGAGGATCAGGTCGTGCAGGCCGCCGCTCGTCGTCGCCACGGTGTCGTGCACCCGCGAGCCCGGCACCCCGAGGTTGTTGTAGGGGCGCGCCAGGTTGAGGTTGATCGGCACCCCCTGCCCGGGAGCCGGGGCGATGATGATGGTCGGCACCAGCTGGACGAGCTGCAGGGTGTTGGGGATGCCCGGGAACTTGACCAGCGGCTGCTCGAAGCCGGTCGCGCTGCCGGTCGCCTGACGGTAGAGCAGGGCCGGGTAGCTGTTGACCTGGACGGTCGACACCAGGCCGCCGCTCCAGAAGCCGGCGGTCAGGCTGTCGCCCAGGGAAACGTAGCGGGTGAAATCCACCTGGGCGAACGCGGCGCTGGCCACGACGCCCAGGGCGAGGGCGAGAATGAAAGTCTTTCGGGTACGGCTCTGCATGTTGTCTCCTTAAAGACCTAAGGGCCTACCAGGTGTAGGTCGCCCCGAGGAGCACGGCCTGGGTCTCGTAGGTGCCGAGGAAGACCGCGTCATGGGTGAAGGTCTTCTTGCGGGTGCGCTTGGCGAAGTTCAGGTAGAGGAGCGAGAGGTCGAGCTTGTGGACGCCGGTATGGCCCCAGCCGAGGGTGATGCCGTTCCGGTTGGCGTCGGGCAGCAGGGGGTTGACGGCCTGTTCGGGTTGCGGGGTCTGGTCGTAGACGTAGCCGAAACGCCACTGAGAAGTGGGGCTCGTCGTCCAGCGCAGGCCGGCGCGGTAGTTGTAGGCGTCCTTCCAATGGGCCGGAACGGACGAGTTGGGCAGGTCGCCCTTGGTGAAGTTGATGTCGACCGTGTCGAAGCTCTTCCAGCCCGTCCAGTTGAAGTCGGTCTCGAGCAGGAGGTCGGGCGAGAGGCCGAAGGCGAGCCCCAGGCTCGCCATGTCGGGGAAGTCGATGGCGGTCTTGACCGGCAGCTTGCGGCCGAACGGGAGCTGCGCGGCGACCGCGGCGTCCAACTGCCCGTTGCCGGTCGACACCTGGAAGAGCTGGGCGTTGCCCGTGTAGTTGACCTTGACCTTGCTGCGGTAGGAGAGGCCCCAGGAGAAGCTGTTGTTGTAGTGGTCGACCAGGCCGACGTTCCAGCCGTACCCTTCCTTGAAGTCGGATTTCAAGTCGATGTGGGCGACGTTGACGACCGACTGGGTGAAGGGGTTGATGGCCGGGGCGTTGCGCCGCAGGTTGACGTCGGAGGCGCGGATGATGGCGCCGAACCCTAAGCCGATGTCGGGGCTGAGCTGAAAGCCGAGCGAGGGGTTGATGTCGATCGCGCGGATGGCGGCCTTGGTCGAGAGGAACCGGCCGGCGAACTGGTCGGGGTTCTTCCACTGGGTGGTCAGGCCGAAGGGGGTGTTGACGCCGATGCCCCACTTCCAGGTCGAGCTGATGGGCGCCACGTAGTAGATCTGGGGCAGCGGCTGGTGGAGCAGCTCCTGCTCGCCCTTGGCCGTGGGGCCCGGGAAGGGGCCGCGGCCGGTAAACTTGGCTTTGGTTCCCTGGACGTAGGTCAGGCCGATCGAGAAGTCGCTCTTGTTGACCAGCCCCAGGCCGCCGGCGTTGAAGAAGAGCGCCGACGGGTCGTCCGCCTGGGCGGTGAACGCGCCGGCCATGCCGGACGCCTTGGCTCCCTGCTCGAAGATGCCGAACCCCGCCGCCTGAACCGGCCCGGCCGTCGCTGCTGCCATGGCCACGAGAGCGCAGGCACCCAGGGCCTTGCGCATCCAATCTCCTCGCCTTCGCATTCCTGTCTCCTCCTGATAAAGAACGTCGTTCCGACGGCCCGCCCCTGATATCGAAGTATGTCAATGCGCCGACGGGGCTTACCCCCCCCGGGACGCCTGAGCCGTAGTCTTAAGATGCTGATTGTAGGCCGGGGCGGGGAGAAGCGGTAGCCCCCCGTCACCCTCCAGCCGTCAAGCTGCTACAGTAACGCGCCTGGAGGAGCGACGATGCAATTCGAGCACGAGATCCACGCCGAGACGTTCAAGAAGGTCGAAGAGTACCTGGGGGAGCTGTTCGAGGAGCCCTTCTTCGAGCCCGACGAGGGCCACTTCTACGTGCGCTACGGCACGACGGTGCTGGAGATCTCGGTCGAGCCCTACGGCCCGGAGGAGGCGGTGGTGACGATCATGTCCTACTGCGTCCAGGACGTGGAGGCCGAGGAGGAGCTGATGGCCGGCCTCCTGGGTCTCAACCACCAGCTCTCCTTCGGCGCCTTCTCGATGGTCGGCAACGACATCTTCTTCTCCCACTCCCTCTTCGGCCGCAACCTGGAGCCCCGCGACCTCCTGCGCGCCATCACCTCGGTCGCCGAGGTGGCGGACGACTACGACGACCGCATCGTCGCCGAGTACGGCGGCCAGACCGCCCTGGAGCGCATCCAGGACACCGGCGGCAGCCGCCGGCGGCTGGCGGCGAACGAGGCGGAAGGGTAGGGTCGGCCCAACCACTTCCTCTCCTTGACCGCCTCCTCCGCCTCGCGGTCCAAGGTCTTCGCCCGCTCGGTCTGCCGCTTGTCGTAGAGCTTCTTGCCCTGGGCCAGGGCGAGCTCGACCTTGAGCCAGTTGCCCTTGAGGTACATGGAGAGGGGGACGACCGTAAACCCCTTCAAGAGGGTGCGACCGAAGAGCTTCTCGATCTCCCGCTTCTTGAGCAGGAGCCGGCGCGGCCGCTCGGGCTCGTGGTTCTCCCGGTTGCCGTGGCTGTAGTGGCTGATGTGGGCGCCGACCAGGAAAGCCTGGCCGTCCCGAAACTCGACATAGCTGTCCTTGAGCTGCACCTTGCCGTTCCTCGCCGCCTTGACCTCGGTGCCGGAGAGCTCCATGCCGGCCTCGAAGGTGTCCAGGATCTCGTAGTCGTGGCGCGCCCGCTTGTTGGTCGCCAACGCGCGGACGGGGGTGGGTTTGCCGCTCATGGGGCAGAGCATAGCGCGCAAGGTGCTAGACTCTGGCATCCGATGAGAGCGACAGTTGCGCTTCTCTGCCTCTTTTTCCTCCTCGTTCTCGCCTCCGATGCCCGGGCCGCGGCAGAGATCTCGGACTTCAAGGTCGCGGTCGACGGGGACCGCGCCCTGGTCAGCCTGAAGCTCGACCGCGCCTTCACTTCGCGGCTGTGGGAGCGGGTCGAGAGCGGTCTGCCCACGAGCATCGTCTACCGCTTCCTCCTGGAGAAGGACCGCAAGCGCTGGTACGACACCCAGCTCAAGGAGAACACCTTCGAGGTGGTGGCGACCTTCGACGCCGTCGAACGCCAGTATGCCGTCAACTACAAGTTGGACGGCAAGCTGGTCCAGAGCCGGATGGTCCACGACCACAATGCCCTGGCCGCGGCCATGACCCGGATCGAGTCCCTCCCCGTCTTCACCCTCGACCGGCTCCCTGGGGAGTGGCGGCTGCTCATCAAGGTACGCGCCGAGCTGGGGTCGAAGACCCTCCTCGCCATGATCCCCGTCGCCGTCGCCACGGAGTGGACCGAGTCGCGCAAGTTCCGCGGCCCGGCCCCCCGCCAGCCATGAGCCGGCGGAGACGGGAGGGGCTCCGCGCCCGGCTCCTGCGCCACCGGAAGGACCCGCGGCTGATCCTGGGCGGGCTCGGCCTCCTCCTCCTCCTCGCGACCGCCGGCTTCTACCTCGTCCAGAGGGAGCGCGACCTGCCGAGCTTCCTGGTCACCAACCGGGTACTCCTCTTCGTCCTCTGGTACATCAACGTCGTCCTCATCCTGACCGTCCTCTTCGTCCTCCTGCGGAACCTCTTCAAGCTCCTGATCGAGCGCCGGCACCGCATCCTCGGCTCGAACTTCAAGTTCAAGCTCGTCGCCACCTTCATCGGCCTCTCGCTCATCCCCGTCCTCCTCCTCTTCGCCATCGCCACCGAGCTGCTCCAGGGTTCGGTCGAACGCTGGTTCAACACTCCATTGAAACCGGTCCTCGGTCAGGGCAACACCGTCGCCCAGGCGCTCTACGAGCAGATCGAGCGCACCGACCTCCGCGCCGCTTCCCGGGCGCTCGCCGAGGTGGGCGGCTTCGACTTGAAGAGCGCCACGGCGCGGGCGCGGCTCACCCGGCGCCTCCAGGAGCTCCAAGGGGAGCTGGGGCTCGACTTCCTCGGGATCTACGAGGGGACCGAGTTCGTGCAGGCGGTGGTCGACCCGCAGGCGGGGATCGCGAACCTCCCCGAGCCGGGCCAGGACTTCTTGAACGAGGTCCTCCACCGGCGCCAGGCTCTCCGGCGGGAGGACCGGCCGGCCGGGCGCGGGCGGCTCCTCATGGCCGGAGTCGCCTCGGCCACCTCGACCGCGACGGCGGCGACGGCAGCGCCGATCGTCGTCGTCGCCGGCTCGCTCCTGCCGCCGGCCCTGGCCGAGGCGAGCGAGGCGCTGATCCAGAACTTCCAGGGCTTCCGCCAGCTCGAGGTGCAGAAGGACGACTTCAAGGCGAGCCACCTGCTCATCTTCCTCATGGTCACCCTGCTCATCCTCCTCGCCTCTTCCTGGGTGGGCCTCTACCTCGCCCGGCGGGTGACGGTGCCGATCCAGGCCCTGGCCGAGGGGACGCGGCGGATCGGCCTGGGCGACCTCAGCCACCGGGTGGAGGTCGACGCCGACGACGAGCTGGGGGTGCTCGTCCGCTCGTTCAACCAGATGACCGAGGATCTGCAGAGCAACAAGGAGCTTCTGGAGCACAGCAACCGCGAGCTCTCCGCCACCGCCGAGCGGCTGGGCGAGGAGCGGGCGCTGCTCGCGGCGGTGCTCGAGAACGTGGCGGCCGGGGTCGTCTCGACCGATGCCGACGGCCGGATCTTCACCTGCAACGGGGCGGCCCTGGCGATCCTCCGTCAGCGCGAGGAGGAGGTCCTCGGCCGGCGGGTGGAGGAGGCCTGGCCGGACCGCGAGCGGGGGAAGCTCGCGGCTCTCCTCGATCATGACCCGCCGGCCGGCCAGGGGAGCCGCGAGGTCCACCTGATCCTCGGTGGCGAGTGGAAGACCTTCGAGGCCAAGGTCACCCCCATGCGCGGCCCCGGCGGCGCCCTCCTCGGCCGGGTGCTCGTCATCGAGGACCTGACGGAGCTCATCAAGGCGCAGCAGCTCGCCGCCTGGAACGAGGCGGCGCGGCGGATCGCCCACGAGATCAAGAACCCCTTGACCCCCATCCGGCTGGGGGCCGAGCGGCTGCAGCGGAAGGCCGAGCAGGGGGATCCGGGCCTCGCGCGGGCGGTCCTGGACGCGGTCGAGATCATCGTCCGCGAGGTGGGGACGATCCAGCAGATGGTCGACGAGTTCTCGCGCTTCGCCCGCATGCCGCGCCCGCGGCCCACGGCGGTCGACCTCGGCCGGCTGCTGGAGGAGACCCTCCACCTCTATCGCAACTTGAAACCCGGGGTGGAGATCGCGGGCGGGGTGGCGGGGCCGCTCCCCCTTCCTGAAATCAAGCTCGACGGCGAGCAGATCAAGCGGGTCCTGATCAACCTCCTCGACAACGCCGTCGAGGCGACCGATCCCCCGGGCCGGGTCACCATCTCCGCGCACGCGAACGACGGGCACCTGGAGATCCAGGTCCGAGACACCGGCCGGGGCATCCCCCCGGAATCGAAGGAGAAGCTCTTCCTCCCCTACTTCTCGACCAAGGGGCGCGGCACCGGCTTAGGCCTCGCCATCGTGCACCGGATCGTCGCCGACCACCACGGCTCCGTGCGGGTGGAAGACAACGCGCCCAAGGGGTCGGTCTTCACGCTGGAGCTGCCGCTGGGGTAGGGCCCCCGCTTTTCATGGATTTGGATTCAATCGTTTGAATCCACAGGGAACACCCGGGGGAACTGCTTCGGCATCGTTCTTGCGCTGAGCACCGTCAATCCGTAAGGGAGGCCGCGATGCCCGCGAAGAACCCCCGTGTGTTCCTGACCCTCCTCCTCGCCGCGCTAGCTCTCCCGGTCGCTGGCCGGGCCGAAGAGCCCACGACCATCTCCGGGAGGGTGGTCGACGCCGCGGGCCGGCCGATCGCGGGAGCGGAGATCTGGGAGCTGCCCAACCCTCCCGACTCCGTGTCCGACGCATACCAGCCCCCCATCCCTCCCCCTGCTATCTCCCTGGCGGTGAGCGGCGCCGATGGCCGCTTCGTGGCCCGGAGCGTCGATCCCTACTCGACCGTCGAGGTCTGCCGGGACGGCTTCCTCGTCGAGACTCTCCCGCGACCTCTCGGCGCACGGCCGGCCGAGGTCGTGCTCCATCCCGTCTCCCGCATCTCGGGCCGGGTTCTGGCGCCCGACGGCTCCCCGGTGCCGGGAGCGGCGGTCTCGGCGCTGGACCCCGGCTGGGAGCCGGGCGACCTCGTCTTCGACGACCTGCCGGCCCCTCGCCCCTGCCCGCGGTCCGAACCCTCCCCGGAGACCTCGACCGACGCTCAGGGCCGCTTCACCCTGGAGCCATTGCGGCCCGGCCGGTATGACGTCTCGGCCACGGCGCCCGGTTATCGCAAGTCCAGCTCCGGCCGCCATCTCGATCTCGGGACGGGCGAGGAGCTCGCGGACGTCGAGGTCTGGCTCGTGCCGGGAGCGGTGGTCCACGGGCGGGTCGCCACCCCGGCCGGCGCTCCCATCGCCGGAGCTCAGGTCTCCTCCCCCGACGACCGCGCCAGCGCCCGGACCGACGCCGAGGGCGCCTACCGGCTGACGGGAGTTTCGCCGGGCCAGCGCGGGATCGGTGCCGAGGTCCACGAGGATGGGATCGTCTCCCGCTCCACCTGGCAGCCCATCGAGGTCGCGCCGGGGGAGAACCGGCTGGACTTCACCCTCCCGCCGCAGGGGCGCGAGGTCCGCGGGCGCGTCCTGGCGCCGGACGGCACTCCCGTGGCCGGGGCGCTGTTACACCCCGAGAGCGCCTGTCCGGAGCGCTCCGTGCCCAGGCCCCACACCGCCGCCGACGGCTCGTTCGTCACCCACCTGCCAGCGGGCATCCATCGGCTGGTGGCAACCCTCGTGGGCTACTCCCCTGGCGCGATCGACCTCCCGGGAGAGGAGCCGGGGGGGGGCCGTGATCCATCTCGCCGCCGACCACGGTCTCTCCGGCCGTCTTCTCGGGGAGCCGGCGGGCACCCGGTACGCTCGAATGGGTAGAAGAGTCTCAGCAGCCGTGCAGGTTCGACCTTTCGA
>JAXDLD010000503.1:0-4280 GCA_034666805.1 Acidobacteriota bacterium | reverse complement strand
AAGGGCAGGGTGGCGGCGGGGAGAGCGAGGGCGACCAGAGCCCACCCCCGACGACCGGCCGAGAGCCAGGCGCCGATCCCGCCCAGGATGGAGGTCAATCCCCAGGCCAGCGCCGCTCGCGCGATGGGTCCCTCCTGGTCCGGCGGCAGGGCGTGGCGCCCCGGCAGGGCGAAACCCGCGGCGAGCAGCAAGATCCCCAGCCCGATCCATGCCCAGGCCCCCGCCCGGAGACCCGGGAGCGGGGACCGCGGGTCGGCGCGACGCCAGGCCGCGGCGACGAGCAGGGCCACCGCGGGCAGGAGCGGCAGGACGTACTGCGGGCGCTTCGAGTGGGAGAGCGAGAAGAGGACGAGGGGGAGAGCGAGCCAGAGGAGCAGAAAGACGATCCGCGGGTCGCGGCGGCCGTCCTCGCCGCGCAGGCTCCAGTGTCGCCGGGCACCCAGGACGACGAAGGACCAGGGGAGGGCGCCGACGAGCAGGCAGGGGAGGAAGTACCAGAACGGACCCGTGCGCTCAAACTGGTCGGTGGTCATCCGCCGCCAGGTCTCGGTGAACAGGGTGTAGTGGAGATACTCCGGGACCTGCCGTGACATCGCCCACACCCAGGGCAGGACCAGACCGAGGAAGAGGAGGGGACCCAGCGGATAGAGGAGGGCCTTTCCGCCCCGGCGCCAGAGGGCGTAGGGGACCGCCACCAGGAGCGGCACGGCGAGGGCGACCGGTCCCTTGGTGAGCACCCCCAGGGCCATCGCCACCCAGCCGAGCGCGCTCCAGGCCCAGACGAGGGCGCTGCGGCGGCCCGCCAGCTTCTCCTCACGCTTCTCTTCAATCGCCAGATAGAAGGCGACCAGGGCCAGGGTGACGAAGAAGGTCAGCATGCTGTCGAAGATGACCGTCCGCGCGAAAGCCACGGCGAGCGGCGCCGCGGCGGCCGCGGTGCCTGCGACCCACGCCGTCTCGCCGCCGAAGAGCCGGGCGGCGAAGGCGGCGGTGAGCCCCGCCGTGGCGAGAGCGAAGAGCAGAGAAGGGAGGCGCGCCGCGAGCTCGGTCGGGCCGAGCGCGCGGATGGCGAGGGCGTCGACGGCGAAGAAGAGGACCGGCTTGTCGAGATAGGGCAGGCCGTCGAGCCGGGGCACCCGGTAGTCGCCGGTCGACGCCATCTCGCGGGCGACCTCGGCGTTCCTCCCCTCGTCGGGATCGAGCAGCGGGTACCCCCCGAGCCGGAAGGCGAGCGCCGCGAGCAGGAAGGCGAACCAGGCGGCCAGCAGCAGCCGCGAGGTACGGCGCTCCGCCCGGGCGACACCGGGTAGCGCCGGGGTTGAAGCCCGCGAAGGCCAGAGGGAAAACCGGCGGGACGAAGAGGTCTCGATCGTTCGCAAGGGGAGCCTACGCGTCTACAGGTCGCCGCGACCCGGTGGGCTAAGATACTACGATGCAAAGGGTTCTCCAGCACGGCCTGGTCCCGGATGTCTCGCTCGTCATCCCCGTCCACGACGAAGAGGACAACCTGCCGATCCTGGCGGCGGAGATCCGCGCCGCTCTGGACGGCTTGGGCTGGAGCTACGAGGTCCTCTGGGTCGACGACGGCTCGACGGACGGCAGCCTCGCGGCGCTCGGCCGGATCGCCGTGGCGGACTCCCGGGCGCGGGTGCTCCGGCTCTCCCGGAGCTCCGGGCAGTCGGCGGCGCTCGCCGCCGGTTTTAGGAGCGCCCGGGGCGAAATCGTCGTGACCTTGGACGCCGATCTCCAGAACGATCCCGCCGACATCCCCCGGCTCCTGGCGGAGATGGCCGAGCCCCCCGGTTGGGACCTGGTCTCCGGGGTCCGCATCGAACGCCGGGACGACTGGGTGCGCCGGCTCTCCTCGCGGATCGCCAACGGGGTCCGCAACCGGGCGACCGGCGAGCGGATCGCCGATGTCGGCTGCTCGCTCAAGGCCTATCGCGCTTCGTACCTCCGCCGGGTCCCCATGTTCAAGGGCATGCACCGCTTCCTCCCCACCCTCCTCCGCCTGGACGGGGCGCGGATCAAGGAGGTGCCGGTGCATCACCGGCCGCGGCTCCACGGCAAGACCAAGTACAGTATCGGCAACCGGCTCTTCCGGTCGCTCGCCGACCTCTTCGCGGTGCGCTGGATGCAGAGGCGCTGGATCGACCGGCACCTCATGGAGGAGATCACAGATTGGAACCCAAGCACCTATGGCTCGTCGTCGGCTTCCTCGGCCAGTCTCTCTTCTTCGGCCGTTTCCTCCTCCAGTGGCTCGCCACCGAGCGGCAACGCAAGAGTGTGATCCCGCGCTCCTTCTGGTACCTGTCGCTCGGCGGCGGCGCCATCCTCCTCTTCTACTCCATCCACCAGAAGGACCCGGTCTTCATCGCCGGCCAGGCGACCGGGCTCTTCATCTACACGCGGAATCTCTGGTTCGTCCACCGCTCCGGCGCGGCTTGAAGCCCTAGCTGCCGTCCGCGGAGTCGCCCTCGCCGAGCCGGCGCGGCCCGGGGAGGACCGGGACCTCGGGCAGCGGGGCGCGCTCGAAGCTGTGGAGGCGGCCGATGTCGATCGACAGGAGGCCGTTCCTGGGCGGGTTGAAGAGGTTGGTGAAACGGGCCCCCCAGACGATCTCGTCCACCTTGTAGGAGGAGCGGGCGTGCACGGTCTGGGCGAAGGTCTCGTCGGTGCCGGAGAGGAGGATCAGGAACTCGCCGTCCGCCGCCAGGACCTCCTCCCGGGTGAGCCCGAAGAGGGGGCTCTCGGAGTCGATCGGATGGACGATGGTCCAGGAGAGGGGAAAGAGGGGGACCCGCTCGCGCTCGAGCTTTAAGGGGGCGAAGTCGCGTGCCTCCCGGCCGACCCGGAAGCGGCTGAAGAGGACCTTCGCCTGCACCTCGATGAGCTGGTTCCGGCGGGCGTTGACGATCCGGAACTCGAAGGCGGTGATGCCGTGGTACGGGGCGATGATCGCCTTCTCGCTGAAGAGGATGTTGGCGGTCGGCCGCGAGAAGCGGGCGAAGAGGAGCCCGGTCGCGAGAGCGAAGCCGAGGAGGCCGACCAGCGACTCCAGGGTGACGACCAGGTTGGCGGCGAGCCCGACCGGCGACATGTGGCCGTAGCCGATGGTGGCGAAGGTCTGGACGCTGAAGAAGAAGGACTGGAGGAAACGCGATCCGAGCCCGCTGCCGTCGGCGCCGGCCAGGGCGCCCGGGCCGAGAGCGAAGAAGAGCGCCCCGAAGAGGGCGTTGATCCCCAGATAGGAGGCGATGACGAGGCCGAGGAAGCGTGGCCAGGAGACGGTCAGCAGGTAGTGGTAGGGGCTCCAGGAGGCGAAGAACTTGAGCCCCTCGCGGACGACGTTGAAGCTGCCGTCCCGGTTGAGCAGCCGCCTCTGGCTCTCGCGGGCGACGACGGCGCCGAACCCCAAGTCCCGGTCGACGTCCTCCTGCCGCTGCCGCTCCGCTGCCATCGCCTGGCCTTTTTAGGCCGTCGGGTCCGGTATCAGGAGGCGCTCGATCCCCCGCGCCTTGCCCGTGGCCTCGTCGATGTCGACCACCGCGGCGGCCAGGCGCACGTCCCGCTTCGCTACCTCGAAGGAGGACGGGGTCTGGAGGAGGAAGCGCTTCAGCACCTTGTCGACCCGCATGCCGATGATCGACTCGTAGGGGCCGGTCATGCCGACGTCGGTCTGGAGCGCGGTGCCGCCGGGGAGGATCCGCTCGTCGGCGGTGGGGACGTGGGTGTGGGTGCCGAGGACGGCGCTCACCCGGCCGTCCAGGTAGAAGGCGAGGGCCTGCTTTTCGGAGGTCGCGTCGGCATGGAAGTCGACCAGGATCACCTTGACCTTGGGATCGAGGCTCGCGATCAGCCGGTCGGCGACGACGAAGGGCGACTCCAGGCTGTTCATGAAGACCCGGCCCTCCAAGTTGATCGTGGCGACCGGGATTCCCGCCGCCGTCTCCCCCACGTAGAGCCCCTTGCCGGGATTGCCCGCCGGGTAGTTGGCGGGGCGGAGGAGCCGGGGCTCGCGATCGAGGATCTCCACCCCCTCCTTCTTGTCCCAGACGTGGTTGCCGGTCGTGTAGCAGTCGATCGGCAGGTCCTCGATCTCCGAGAGGACCTCCGGGGTGACCCCGAAGCCGCCGGCCGAGTTCTCGACGTTGACCACCACGTAGTCGGCCCGGTGGCGGTCGACGAGCCGCGAGAGGAGGGCGCGGAGGACCCGCCGGCCGGGCTTGCCGATGACGTCGCCGACGAAGAGCAGCTTCATCGGGCGAACTCGATCGAGC
>JAXDLD010000502.1:0-15131 GCA_034666805.1 Acidobacteriota bacterium | reverse complement strand
GCCCGCGGCCGGCGCGGGGAGCTGGCGCAGCAGCCGCAGGGTGGCCTGGGCGAGCTCGGTCTGTCCGGCGGCGACCTGGGCGGCGGCGAGCCGCAGCCCGTACTCCAGGTTGTCGGGGAAGAAGCCGAAGAGGGTGCGGTAGATCTCGGTTGCCCGCGGCCACTCCCCGGCGGTCTCGCGGAATCGCCCCTCGACCGCCAGGCGCTCCTCGCGCGGCAGGCTGGAGGAGAGCTCGAAGGCCCGCCGCGCCTCGTCCCGTGCCTGTGCCTCGTAGCCGAGCTCGGAAAGCGCCGCCGAGAGGGCGGCGTGGGCGAGCGGCTGGCCTGGGCTCGCCCACGCCGCCCGCGTCAGGAGACCGCGCGCTGCCGCGGCGTCGAACAGGCGGAGCCGGGAGAGCCCCTCGGCGTAGAGCCGTGCCGCCTCGGGGCTCGCCGGGAACGAAGCCAGGACCCGGCCGGTCTCGCCCGCCGTGATGACGCCGGCCCCGAGCTCTCGGCGGAGATCGGCGCCCGCCCCTCCCACGAGGTCGAAGAGCCCGGCCTCGGTGCCGTTCCTGCTGATCGCGGCCACGGTCTCGCCGGTCTTGGCATCCTGGAGCCGGAGGTCGAGCCGGATGCGGCCCCCGGCTTCACGGCCGAGCGCGATGTAGGAGCCGAGGACGACGACATCGCTCCCCAGGTTGCCGCGGATCTGGGTCAGGGTATCGCGGGCCAGGGTGTCGAAGTCGGAGAGGGCGAGCTCGACCTTCATCCGGGCTACGGTCTCGGCCGGGATGACGCGCAGCTTGCCGCCCGCCGCCAGGTCGGTCGCCAGCATCTCGGAGAGCGCGACCGAGAGCCAGGCGACGTCGGGGCGGCCGGAGAGGTTCTTGAAGCCGAGCACGGCGACCGAGCGGCGGGGAGCCGCCCGGGCGGAGCTCCGCGGGAAAGGGGGCCCCGGCGCCGGCCGCCCCGGCAGGACGTGGAGCCAGAGGCTCAGGCCGCCGGCCGCCAGGAGGAGGACCAGGGCGAGGAGGGCGGCGAGCCCGGCCGCGCGCCGCGTCCGGCGCCGGGGCGGCGCGGAGATTGGAGCCAGGGGATCGCCGGAAAGGGCGTGGACGATCTCCAGGGCGTTGGGGAAACGGTCCCGGGGATCGGCGGCGAGGCAGCGGAGGAGGGTCCGCTCCCAGGTGGAATCGAGATCCGGGACGAATTCGCGAGGCGAGGGGGGCGGCGCGCCGGTGGCAGCGGCAAAGGGGGTCTTGCCGGCGAACGGGAGCCGGCCGGTGACCATCTCGTAGAGCACGACCCCCAGGCCGTAGAGGTCGCCCGCGACGCTCGTCCCTCCCCCCTTCACCTGCTCCGGCGCCATGTAGGCGGGAGTCCCGCCGCCGAAGTTTCCGCTCTCCGGGTCCAGCGCCCCGCTACCCTGCCGGCCGTGCGCGAGGCCGAAGTCGGTAACGACAGCTCGCCCCGCCTCGCCCCCGCCGCCCACCCCTTCGGCCACCATCACGTTGCTGCTCTTGAAGTCGCCGTGCACCACCCCCGCGGCGTGCGCGGCGTCCAGGGCCGCGGCCATCTGGGAGACGAGCGGCAGGGCCTCGGCCGGCCGCATCGGTCCGGCCCGGGCGATGCGCGCCGCGAGGGTCTCGCCGGCCAGCAGCTCCATGGTGAGGAAGGTGATCCGCTCGCCGCCCGTGCCGCCGTCTAAACGGTGATGGAAGAGGTCGAAGACCCGGCAGACGTTCCCGTGGGTGACCCTTTTGCCGAGCTGGATCTCGCGCCTAAAGCGGGCGATGGCCCACTCGTCGCCGGCGATCTCCGGGCGGATCGTCTTGATCGCCACCCGCTCGCCCACGAACTCCAGGTCCTCGGCCTCCCAGACCTCGCCCATGCCGCCCTGCGCGATGCGGCGGGCGATGCGGAAGCGCCCGGAGAGGACCTGGCCGGGGAGGAGCGTCGGGCCCGCGCCGACCGCCGCCACGGAGAGGTGCGGCACGGTGGCGGGCGAGTCCGGCGGCGGGGGGG
Organism: Acidobacteriota bacterium; assembly: GCA_034666805.1. Classification (GTDB taxonomy): domain Bacteria; phylum Acidobacteriota; class Thermoanaerobaculia; order Multivoradales; family UBA5704; genus DASQPA01. The sequence goes on along the minus strand of JAXDLD010000502.1, from coordinate 13,125 downwards.
TGGCTTTGGGGGCCGCCATGCGGGCTCCAGTTGGGTCGGCGGGGTGATTATGTCATGGCATAGAATACGCTGCCCGGCGAGGTGGCCGCGACATGATCATCGAACCGCGAATCGAGAAGAACGTTCGGCAGCTGGTGTCGAGATTTGGCGAGATCTCGTCAATCTGGTTGTGCGGTTCCCGGGCCAACGAGAAGGGCGTGGCAGGCGATGACTGGGACCTTGTCGTCTTCGGCAGCCGCGGGGTCGCGGAGGCGCTGGAGCTCGGCGGCAACTTCCTCGGCAAGGACGTGGACCTCAAGTTCGTCGACCCTGCGACGGGCGAGCTCAAGCGGCTCTGGAAGTCCGACTCCTGGGAGGACTTCGCGAGCTGGAGCTGGACCGAGCGCTCCCCGAGCGAGGCCGAGTACCACTCCGCCCGCTTCGACGACCAGCTCGTGATGATGGGCGGCGAGTGGGTCGACGCCGGAGAGCTCACCGTGACTCACAAGCGAGCGCTCCGGCTCTGGCCGGCGCCCGCGCGGCTGGCGCCGGACGCCGACCCCTACGTGAACTGAAGAGTCCCGCCTGCCTCTCGACCTACCTGTAGAATGAGCTCTCTACGGGAGAGCCCGAAGCATGCGGATCCTGGTCGTCGAGGACGAAGAGGTGCTGGCCGACGCCCTGGCCGAGGGGCTGCGCGACGAGTCGTATGCCGTCGACGTGGCGCGACGGGGAGTTGAGGCCGAGGAGCAGATGGCGGTCAACGCCTATGACCTCGTCATCCTCGACTGGACCATTCCGGCCCCCTCGGGGATCGAGCTGCTGCGCCGGTGGCGGGCCGAGGGCAACGACACCCCGGTGCTCATGCTGACCGGCCGGGCCGGGGTCGCCGACCGGGTGGGCGGCCTCGACACCGGGGCCGACGACTATCTGACCAAGCCTTTTGCCTTCGACGAGCTGCTCGCCCGCGCCCGGAGCCTCCTGCGCCGGCGGGCGCGGCCCCTGGTCCCCGCCCTCTCCGCCGACGATGTCGAGATGGACCGCTCCGCCCACGCCGTGCGGGTGGCCGGCGAGCCTGTCGAGCTCTCGCCCAAGGAGTTCGCCGTCCTCGAGTACCTCCTCGCCAGGAAGGGGCAGGTCGTGAGCCGCACCGAGCTCGCCGAGCACGTCTGGGACGACTCGTTCGACGCCATGAGCAACGTCGTCGACGTCATCCTCTACCGCCTGCGGCGGAAGATCGACGGCGACCGCGAGGAGAAGCTGCTGCAGACGTTGAAGGGCGTCGGCTACCGGTTGCGGGACCACCGCGCGTGACCACCAGCTCCGGCCCGCGGCCGCTGCTCAAGCCCGCCCGCCCGCCGGGGAGCCGGAGCTGGGCGGCCTTCGCCCTCCTCGGCCTGGGGCTCGTCTCGACCCTCCTGCTCCTGGGGGTCGACGCCCTGCGCGAGCGGCTGCTGACCGAGGACTTCGCCCTCGTCCGCGCCGCCTCCGAGATCGAGACCGGCCTCGCCACCTCGCACCTCTGGATGGAGCAGTATGTTACCGGCGATAACGCCGTCCCCCAGCAGGAGATCTGGCGCGGCATCGAGCGTTCCCTCGCCCTGGTCCACGCCATGCTGGCCGACGGCCGGCTGGTCGAGGGACCCTGGCAGCTGCGGCCATCCCGCGACCCCGCCCTGCGCCGGCGGGCGGAGGCGCTCGAGCGCGACTTGCAGACCTACGCCGAGTCCACTCTGAAGCGCCAGGCCGGCTACGAGAGCGGCGAGAAGGTCGGCCCGGGCTCCGGCGTAGACGCCGAGTACGACCGCATCTTCAAGCGGCTGGCGGCGGCCGCGGCCGGCCTGCGCGCCGCGGCCGAGGGGCGTCTCGCCCACCGCCTCGGGCTCTTCCGCCTCTACTCGTCGGCCATTGTCGCCGGCTGGCTCGTCATCGTCGTCATCGCCTTCTTCGGCTTCCGCCGCTTCGAGGCGCGGCGGCAGCGCGCCGAGGCGGTGCTCCGCGACCGCGAGCTACAGCTCGTCCAGGCGCAGAAGATGGAGGCCGTGGGCCGGCTCGCCGGCGGCCTGGCGCACGACATCAACAACTACCTGGCGGCGATCCGCTCCCAGTGCGAGCTGGTGCAGAGGAAGCCGCAGCCGCCGGAGCGGGTGGCCGAGAAGATGGGGCTGGTGATCGGCTCGGTCCACCGCGCCTCGACCCTGATCAGCCGCCTCCTCGCCTTCAGCCGCCGCCAGCCGATCCACCCCGAGGTGGTCAACCTGAATCCGCTCGTCACCGGGCTCGAGAAGATCGTCCGCCAGCACCTGGGGGAGAGGATCGCGCAGAGCAGCCACCTCGCCCCAGACCTCTGGAACGTCAAGATGGACCCGGCGCAGATCGAACAGATCGTCGTCAACCTGGTCGTCAACGCCCGCGACGCCATGCCGGCAGGTGGGAAGCTGGTGATCGAGACCGCCAACACCTCCTTCGGCGAGGCCGACCGCGAGCGCCGGCCGGTGACCACCCCCGGCGACTACGTCCTCCTCTCGGTCTCCGACACCGGAGTCGGCATCCCGGCCGAGATCCAGGACAAGATCTTCGAGCCCTTCTTCACTACCAAGGAAGGGGCCGGCAACAGCGGCCTGGGGCTCGCCACGATCTACGGCATCGTCAAGCAGAACGGCGGCAACGTCTGGGCCGAGAGCGAGGCCGGCAAGGGGACGACCTTCCGGGTCTACCTGCCGGCCTCGGCGGAGGCCGCCCCTCGGCCCGCCCAGGAGACCCGCACCCCGGTCCTCGCCCTCGGCGGCGACGAGCGTATCCTCCTGGTCGAGGACAACGCCCTCGTGCGCGAGTCGACCCTCGGGCTCCTCGAATCGGTGGGGTATGAGGTGACCGTGGCCGCCGACGGCGCCCAGGCCCTGGGCCTCGTCGAGAGCGCCGAGAGCGCCGCCCGGCCCTTCGACCTCCTCTTGACCGACGTCGTCATGCCCGGGCTCTCCGGCCCCGAGGTCGCCGAGCGGGTCCGCGCCCGCCAGGGGGCGATCCCGGTGGTCTTCGTCTCCGGCTACAGCGAGAGCGTCATCCACTACCACGGCCTGCTCCAGCCCGGGGTCCATTTCCTCGGCAAGCCCTTCGCCGCCGACGCCCTGTTCAAGAAGGTCCGGGAGGCCCTGGACAACCCGCCCGCCGCCTCCTCCACCTCCTGAACGGAGTCTTCATCTTCCGTTCATCCTGCCCCCTCTATCCTGACGCCAATCGAGTCAGACAGGCTCTCAAAGGAGGCAACGATGAAAACGATGAAGGCCATCCTGGCCATGGCAACCCTCCTGGTCCTCCCGGCGCTCGCCGGCCGGGTCCAGGCGGCGGACAGCGGTCCCGGCGTCTTCCGCTTCGACGAATCGAGCTTCACGATCCCGGCCGGCACGACCGTCGTCACCGTCCGGGTGGAGCGGTCGAACGGCGGCACCGGCGCCGCGACCGTCGGCTACAGCGCGACCGCCGGCACGGCGGCGGCGGGCACCGACTTCGTTCCCACCTCGGGGACCCTCTCCTGGGCGAGCGGAGACCAGACGACGAAGACCTTCAACGTCACGATCCACCCGTCGTCCACGAGCACCGGCAAGACGGTCCAGCTGGCGCTCGCCAATCCCACCGGCGGCGCCACGATCCTGGCCGAGCGCGGCACGGCGACTCTCGTCCTCCCCGGCGGCAGTGGCGGGGGTGGTGGCGATGGCGGCGGCCATGCCGGCGTCCTCCGTTTCGACGAGCCGAGCTTCACGATCCCGGCCGGGACGACCGTCGTCACGGTCCGGGTGGAGCGCTCGGAAGGCGAGACGGGCGCCGTGTCGGTGGGCTACAGCGCGACTCCCGGCACGGCGGTGGCGGGGACCGACTTCGTCCCCACCTCGGGGACCCTCTCCTGGGGCAACGGGGACGGGACGGCCAAAACGTTCAACGTCACCCTGCTGCCGGCATCAGGTAACGCCGGCAAGACCATCCAGCTCACCCTCGCCAACCCGGCGGGCGGCGCCACGATCCTCGCCAGCCGCGGCCAGGCGCTCCTCATCCTCCCGGGCGGGAGCGGTGGGGGTGGCGGCGAGCACGGTGGCGGCGGCGGGGCCGGCGTCCTCGGTTTCGACGAGCACGACTACGTCGCGGTCTCCACAGCCGGCAAGGCGGTAATCACGGTCGAGCGTTCGGGCAGCGCGGTCGGCGCGGTCGCGGTCGGCTACACGACGATCGACGGCTCGGCCCTGGCGGGCAAGGACTACACCCCGACCTCCGGGCTCTTGAGCTGGGCGGCCGGTGACGAGAGCACGAAGACCTTCTTCGTGCCGCTCCTCCCGAACGGCGCCGGCACCGTCAAGCTCCTCCTCGGCAACCCGACGGGCGGCGCGACGATCTCCCCGGAGCACGGCACGGCGCTCCTCTCGATCGGCGGCCCGGGTCACGAGGACCATCCCCCGGTCCCGCCGGGCGGCCCGGGCGGCAACCCCGGCACCATCAAGTTCGACGAGGGCTCCTTCCAGGTGGTCGCGGGCGAGACGGCGACGATCGCCGTCGAGCGGAGCGGCGGCCACGCCGGCGCGGTCTCGGTCCAGTACACGACGGGCGACGGCAGCGGCGTCGCCGGGACCGACTACACGACCACCACCGGCACCCTCACCTGGGGCCCCGACCAGGAGGGGGTGAAGACCTTCCAGGTCCACACCTTCGCCAATCCCAAGGGGAGCGGCAAGACCGTCCGCCTGACCCTGTCGAACCCCACCGGCAACGCCACCCTCGGCGAGGGCAAGACCGCGACCCTCTTCCTGCTCGCCAAGAACGGCGACACCTCGTCCTGCTCGGACGACGACACGACCCTCTGCACGGCGGGCGGCCGTTTCCGGGTGCGGGTCACCTGGCGGACGGGGGACGGCCAGACCGGCCCCGGCCACACGACCAAGCTCAACGCCAACTCGGGCGCCTTCTGGTTCTTCAGCCCGGACAACACCGAGATGCTGGTCAAGGTGCTCGACGCCTGCAACGGTTTCAACAGCTACTGGGTCTTCTACGCCGCGACGACCAACGTCGGCTTCTCGGTCGAGGTGACCGATACCCAGACCGGCCTGGTCAAGACCTACTCGAACCCCTACGGCCTGGCGGCGCCTTCGGTCAACGACACCGGCACGTTCGCGACCTGCAAGTAAGGGAGGACGGTAGATCGAATCGGCCCCGGCGAGGCTTCGGCCTCCCGGGGCCTGCTCTTTTGTGGGCCGGCGTCGCCGGACCGCTATACTCTCTCCCTTCGAGCACCTCGGAACCCGGGAGAGCCCATGAGCGCCGCCCCCACCCTCGAGCGCGCCGTGTCGCGCTGGCAGATCGTCGCCCTCGCCCTGAACAACGTCGTGGGGAGCGGCGTCTACCTGCTGCCGGCGGCAGCGGCGGCGGCCATGGGGGCCGCGAGCCTGTGGGCGGTCCTCGCCGCCGGCTTCGCGGTCCTCCTGGTCGTCCTCTGCTTCGCCGAGGCGGGGAGTCACTTCGACCGCGCCGGCGGCGCCTACCTCTACACCCGGGTGGCCTTCGGCGACCTCGTCGGCTTCGAGGTGGGCTGGGTCACCTGGCTGTCGAGCATCGCCGCCTCGGCCGCCCTCTCGGCCGGCTTCGCCCAGGCCCTCTCCTACTTCTGGCCGGCGACCACCGCGGGGTGGCCCCGGGGCCTGGCCGTCGCCCTCCCCTTGATCGCCCTGACCGCCGTCAACGTCGTCGGCGTGCGCTCGGGGGCGCGGACGGCGGTCACCTTGACGATCTTGAAGATCGTCCCCCTCCTCGTCTTCATCGCCGCCGGCCTGACCGCCGCCTCGCCCGCGCGGGCCGCCGCGGCGCGGGCGACGAAGGGCGACGTCGCCGCCGGCATCCTCCTCCTCCTCTTCGCCTACTCGGGCTTCGAGAACACCGCGGCCCCGGCCGGCGAGTACAAGGACCCGAAGAAGAACGTCGCCTTCGCCCTCCTCGCCCAGATCGCCATCGTCACCGTGATCTACTTCGCCGTCCAGTGGGTGTCCCTGGGCACGCTCCCCGATCTCGCCCATTCGGCGACCCCGCTCGCCGACGCCGCCCGCCGCTTCCTCGGCCCCTGGGGCGGCACCCTCCTCGCCCTGGGCTCGGCGGCGTCGATCCTCGGCACCAACGGCAACCAGGTGCTGGCCGGGCCGCGCTATGTCTTCGCCCTCGCGCGGGACGGCTTCGGCCCCGCCTTCTTGGGGCAGGTCGACCCGCGCTTCCACACCCCGGCGGCGGCGATCCTCGTGCAGAGCGCCATCGCCCTGCCGCTCGCCCTCCACGGCTCGTTCGCCCGCCTCGCCTCGACCTCGATGCTCGCCCTGATCGCCACCTACGTGGGGACCGCCGCCGCCGTGCCGATGCTGCGCCGCAAGATGGCGGACGAGCCCGCCGGCTTCCGCCTCCCCGGCGGCCCGGTCATCCCGATCGCCGCCGGCCTCCTCTGCATCGCGCTCGCCCGGGGCGCGACCCGGAACGACCTTGTGACCGGCGCGATCGCGGTCGTCCTCGGCCTGGTCCTCTACGCCTTCCGCCGGCCTCCGCTCCCGCCCATCCCGGACCCGGAGGTCCCCGCGGCCTCGCAGGTGGCGTCGTGATCCCTCCCATCGGGGCGCCGGGGCTCGAGCGGGCGGTGTCGCGCTGGGAGATCGTCGGCCTCGCTCTCAACGACGTGGTGGGGAGCGGCGTCTACCTGCTGCCGGCGGCGGCGGCCCTGATCCTCGGCTGGGCGAGCGTCTGGGCGGTGGTGGCGGCGGGGGTGGCGGTGCTCCTCCTCGTCCTCTGCTTCGCCGAGGCGGCGAGCCACTTCGACGGCCCGGGCAGCGCCTACCTCTACGCCCGCACCGCTTTCGGGGACCTGGTCGGCTTCGAGGTGGGGTGGATGACCTGGCTCGCCCGGGTGGCGTCGGTGGCGTCGCTCTCCGCCGGCTTCGCCCAGGCCCTAACCTACCTCTGGCCGGCGGCCGGCACGGGCTGGGGGCGGGCGCTCGCCATCGTCCTCTCGCTCGCGGCCTTGACAGCGCTCAACGTCGTCGGCGTCCGCTCGGGCGCGCGGACGGCGGTCGTCCTCGCCATCTTCAAGATCATCCCCCTCCTGATCTTCGTCGGCGTCGGGGTGTTCTTCGCCTCCGTCGCCACCGTCCTCGCGGCCCACCCGCCCGGCGACTGGAAGCAGCACATGGGCGAGGCGGCCCTGCTCCTTCTCTACGCCTACGCCGGCTTCGAGAACACCGCCGCCCCGGCCGGCGAGTTCAAGAATCCGCGCCGCGACGTCCCTTTCGCCCTCCTCGCCCAGATCGTCATCGTCACCCTCCTCTACACCGCCGTGCAGTGGGTGGCATTGGGCACGCTCCCCGGCCTCGCCCACTCCCAGACCCCGATCGCCGACGCCTCGCGCCTCTTCCTGGGCTCGTGGGGAGGCCTGCTGCTGACCGTCGGCGGGGCGATCTCGATCCTGGGGACGAACAGCAACACCGTGCTCACCGGCCCGCGCTACCTCTTCGCCTTGGCCGAGGACGGTTTCGGGCCGCGAGGGCTCGCCGCGGTGCACCCCCGCTTCCACACCCCGGCAGTGGCGATCCTCGTCCAGAGCGCCATCGCCCTGCCGCTCGCTCTCACCGGCTCGTTCGTGGGCCTGGCGGCGCTCTCGGTCGTGGCCCGCCTCGCCTCCTACCTGGGGACGGCGGCGGCGGTACCGTTCCTGCGCCGGAAGATGAGGAGGGACCGGCAGACCCTGCGTCTCCCGGGCGGGCCGTTGATCCCCTTCGCCGCCTGCTTGGTCTGCCTCTTCTTCTTAAAAAGCGCGACGGTCACCAACCTGGTCGCCGGGGCCCTCGCTCTCGTCGCCGGGCTGCCGATCTACCTCTGGCGCCGGAAGCCGGAAGGCCCGCCGCGGGGGCTCCGGGGCGGGCACCCGTAGACCCCTACTTCTGGAGCTGCGCCTCGAAGTTGATGTGGACCTTGACGTCTTCTGAGAGGATCCAGCCGCCGGCGTCCAGGGCCTGGTTCCAGACCATCCCGAAGTCCTTGCGGTTGATCTTGGCCGTCGTCTCGAAGCCGGCCTTGTCGTTGCCCCAGGGGTCCCTGACCGCGCCCAGGTAGGTGACCGGCAGAGCGATCTCCTTCGTCACCCCGTGCATCTCCAGGTTCCCCGTCACCTCGTAGATCTCCTCCTCGCCCCCCTTGGCGGCGCGGATGGCGGTCGAGCGGAAGACGATCTCGGGGAATTTTAGGACGTCGAAGAAGTCGGCCGAGCGCAGGTGCGTGTCGCGGTCGGCGTTGGCGGTGTCGATGCTCGCCGTCTTCACCCGGAACTCGACCGACGAGCTTTCGGGATGGGCGGTGTCCATCCGGATCGTCGCGTCATAGTCGTTGAAGCGGCCGCGGACATTGGTGACGAGGTGGCGGACCGTGAAGGCGACCTCCGAATGCGAGGGGTCGAGCTTGTAGACCTTGACGGTGCCGGTCTCCGGGGCGGTGGCGGTGGGTGTGGTGCTCATGGGATCTCCTTTCCTGATGTATGGTTGATGAGTCATGTATCGGTGCCAAAAAAATCAGCCGTGCCCGGCGCGGATCGTCGTCAGCAGCTCGAGCAGCCTCTCCTTGTCCTCGGGGCGGAGCATGGCGACCCCGCCCTCGTCGGCTTCGTCCATGTCGGGGTCGAGCTGGGCCAGGAGAGTCCTCCCGGTCGCGGTCAGCCGGCAGAGCACCTGGCGGCGGTCGCTCTCCCCCCGGCTGCGGGTCACCAGGCCTTTGGTCTCCAACCGGTCGAGAAGCCGGGTGACCCCCGGCGTCTGCTCGATCATCCGCTCCGCGATTTCAAGCGTCGGCAGGCCGCCATCGCCTGAGCCGCGGAGGATGCGGAGGACGTTGTACTGCTGGAGAGTGATGCCGTGCGGCTCGACCACCCGGGAGAGATGGCGCCGCAGCAGGTCCGCGGTGCGCAGGAGGGCGATCACCGACTCCTGCCCGCGCGACCGGAAGGGGCGCTGCTGATGGAGCTCTCTCTGGAGCGCGCTGCGTGAATCGGCCACAGGATTAGATTACGCCGCAATAGTTGACATGTCAAATGTTGACTTGGGAGCTACTAAGGCCGAGGTCCTCGTAGATCCCGTCGAGCACGGCGCGGATGCGCCGCTCGTGGGCGGCCTCCGACGGGGTGCCGTTCATGACCAACGCGACGGCCAAGCCAGGCTCCGGGTCGGCGAAGGCGGTCGACGAGCGGTAGCCGCTGTGGCCGAAGGTGCGGGGCGAGCCGAGCCGGCCGTAGCCGTAGGGGACGGTCTCGACTCCGTACCGTTTCGAGTCGAGGATGAACCCCAGCCCCCAGTCCATCTCGTGCTTGAAGGTCTGATCGACCATGCCCACCCGGTGGCGGGCGGTCAGGGCCTCGACCGTCTGCGGCGAGAGCACCCGCCCGCCCTCCAGGCTGCCGCGCCCGAGGAGCATGCCGTAGAAGCGGGCCAGCTCGCGCATCGGCCCATAGCCGTTCCCACCTGGGTGGATGCCGGTCAGCCGCGGCTCCGCGGTCCAGGAGTGCTGGCGCGGCGGCGCCCCTTCCGTATTGTAGAGATGCCCCAGCCGCCCCGCCGCCGCGTAGGCCCGGTAGCGTTCGGCCGGCATCCCGATCCAGCAGTCCTTCATCCCCAGTGGGAGGAAGATCTCCTCCCGCGCATAGCGGTCGAAGGGAAGCCCGGAGAGCCGGTGGACCACCTCGCCGAGGATGAACCAGGAGGAGGCGAGGTGATAGCCGGCTTTCCGCCCCGGCACCCAGCGCGGCTCCGGCCTGGAGGCCGCGATGCGGGCCACGATCTCCTCCCAGGAGGCGGCAGGCCAGCCGGTGTCGAGCAGGCGGATGCCGGCGGTGTGGGTGAGGAGGTGGCGGAGCGTGATTCCCTCCTTCCCCTGGGCGGCGAACTCCGGCAGGTGCCGGGCCACCGGGTCGTCGAGCTCCAGGAGCCCCCGTTCCCAGAGCTGGGCCACCGCCACCGCCGCCACCGGCTTGGTCGAGGAGAGCCAGAGCATCAGGTGATCGGGGGTGAGCGGCTCACCCGGCCGGTTCTCCCCCAGGGCGGCGTCGGCCACCACCTCGCCGCGCAAGGTGACATGGAGCTGGGCGCCCAGATGGACGCCCTCGTCCATCCCCTCCTCCAAGGCGCGGCGGGTGCGCGGCAGGCCCTGCCAGGGGTCCCCCGCCCTCGGACTTGCTATAAAATTATGGGGCACGTCGTACCTTCCTTTCGAGGAGAACTCTATGAGGTTTCGCCCCCTTCCCGGCACGGCCCTCCTGATCCTCGCCGTCCTGCCGCTCGCCCCGGCCTGGGCCGCTGGCGCTCCGGGCATGGCTGCCGATCCCGTCAAAGAGAAACTGGCCGAGGCCCAGAAACTCATGGCCAAGAAGAACTTCAAAAAGGCGGCCGCCGAGCTCCAAGAGGCGAACCGGCTCGCCGACGGGAAGTGTGGCGCCTGCCTGCTGGGCCTGGTTCAGGCGGAGGTGGCGCTCGGCGAACGCGATCGGGCGGTAGCGGCGGCGCGCGAAGCCGTCGCCCTGGGGGGCCCGCAACGGTTCGCCGCCGCGGCCTATAACCAGTTGGGAGTCACCCTGATCCAGCGGCAGGCCGACGAGGTCCAGCTCGCCGAGGCCGCGGCGAACCTGCGCCGGGCGGTTGAGCTGGGCGACGGCATGGCCCGGATCAACCTGGCGGCGCTCGAACTGCGCCGGCACCACCCGGACGAGAGCCTGGCGCTTGCTCACCAGTACCTCGCCGCCGAGCCCCAAGGGAAAGAGGCGAGCGGCGGCCACATCCTCGTCTGTCATGCGCGCGCGGTTCTGGCGGCGGCGACCCCGGCGGGGAGCTCCACCGAAGCGGCGCCCGAGCCCGCTGCCATCCAACCGGACGTCCAGCCGCAGAGGCTCTATCAGCAGGACGCCTGGTTCGGAGGCGCGATCGGGACCGTCGAGCTCGATTCCGTGATCGACGAGGAGGGATGCGTGGTCGACGCCAAGGTCGTCAAGCCGGGCAAGGCTCCCGCGCTCGAAGGGCCGGCCAGGGAGGCCGTGCGTTTCTGGGTCTTCGAGCCGGCGAGATACCAGGGTCAGCCGGTCCGGGCGAAGTATCGCATCGTCCTCAAGTCGTACCCGACCGACCCGAGCTTCTCGACAACCGATCACCAAGGCAACCCCTACGCCTACGTCCTCGATGCCGCGGATTATGCCAGCTACCGCGGCGTGGGAGGCAGGCGGCCCCCCGGGTAGAGCCGACCGTGCGGCCCTGGGCGGCGTCGCGTCGCTGCCCAAAATGAAAATCCCCGGGCGGCGTGACGCCGCCCGGGGATCGGTGAGGGAGGGAAGGCCAGTTTTCCTTAGCCGTTCGTGCCGGTCGACGTCTTCTTGGTGCGGGTCGACTTCTTGCTCATGCTGGCGCTCTTGGTGCCGCCGCCCATCTTGCCCGACATGTCCTGGATCATCTTGAGGTGGTCCTGGAGGGTCGGGAGAGTGGTGCCGGCCCAGGACTTCAAGTCCGAGTCCTTGCCGCTCTTCGACTCCTTCGAGAAGTCGGCCACGTCCTTCTTGTGATCCTTGACCATCATCTTCACGTAGGCGTGGTCGAAGGCGTCGCCCGTCATTTTGCCCAGCTTGGTCATGTCGGCGTGCTGCGCCTTGCTCATGTCCGTCGGCAGGGTCACGCCCTTGGTCTGGGCGAGCTGCTTCAGCTGGTCGTTGGCCTTGGTGTGGTCGTCGACCATGCGCTGGCCGAAGGCCTTGACGTCGGCGTTCGTGGCGTTGCTGGCCGCCAGCTTGCCCATCTCGACCTCTTCCATCCCGCCCATGGCCGCGTTCATCATGAACTTCTTGTCGGCGGCGCTCATCTTGCCCATGCCGCCCTTGCCCATGTTGTCGTGACCCATGGAGCCCATGGAGCCCGAGGTGCCCATCGAGCCCGAGCCGGAGCCCGAACCCGTGGTGCCCGACTCGGTGCCCATGGCGCCGCCGGTCGTACCCGTGCCGGTGGTACCGGTACCCGTGCCGGTCGTGCCCGTGCCCGTCGTCCCGGTCTGAGCGCCGGCCGTCATCGCCGTGAGCAGCCCCGCGACCGCCATCGCGGCCATCCCTGTGAGTTTCTTGTGGTTCATCGCGTCTCTCCTTGTTGCTAAAAAAAGTCCGTCAGTTTTCGACACGACGAAGCGGAAGGGTTCCGCCCCTCTCATGCCCTCGTCTTTTTAGAGAGCAAGAAGAATGCCACTACAGGGGATCGGAGAGGGATGGACCCGCGAAATGGAAGGGGCACATCTCTTGCACCCTCTTCAGGTAACCCGGTCTCACGGGCCGATTTGAACTTCTCAAAGGGAGAACATCATGGCTACCACGACCACGAACCTCGAAACCCTGAACAGCCTGCTGCGCGGGGAGATGTCCGCCCTCGAGACCTACCGCCAGGCGATCCAGAAGCTGGAAGGCAACGACGCGCCCGGCTCCTCCGAGCTCCACGCCCTGCGCCGCGACCACCGCGACGCCGCCGACGCCCTCTGGCACCACATCGAGGGCCACGGCGAGAAGCCGTCCGAGGACTCCGGCCCATGGGGCTCCTTCGCCCAGGCGGTCACCGGGGCGGCCAAGCTGTTCGGCAACACCGCCGCCTTGAAGGCCTTGAAGGAGGGTGAGGAGCACGGCGTCAAGGACTACGAGGACGCCTTGAAGGACGAGCACCTCCCGGCCGAGTGCAGGACCCTGATCCAGAGCCAGCTCCTGCCCAAGCAGCGCGAGCACCTGCTGGTGATCGACCGGCTGATGGAACGCCAGTAGCGCCGGACGGTTGGGCGGGTGGGCCGTGCCGGGCATGCAGCGCCGAACGGCCCCCTCCCCCTCCCATCTCCCCTTACCCCCGCGCCTTCTCCTGCGGTAGAAACTGCTCGTAGACCGCCTTCCGGAGCAGCCTGGGCGGCAGCATCCCCTGGGCGAGAAGGAAGTCGTGGTAGCGCTGGCGGTCGAAGCGCTTGCCGAGGATGCGCTCGACCTCGGCCCGCAGCTCCATCAGCCGGGTGTAGCCGCAGAAGTAGGCCGTGGCCTGCCCCGGCGCCCAGAAGGTGTAGCGCTCGACCTCCTGGAGGGCCATCCCCTCCGAC
>JAXDLD010000501.1:0-2614 GCA_034666805.1 Acidobacteriota bacterium | reverse complement strand
ACCCTCACCTATGGGGAGCTCGACCGGGAGAGCGACCGGCTGGCCCGGGAGCTGATCGACCGCTATCTCGTCGGCCCTGACGACCTGGTCGGGGTGTTGCTCGAACGCTCGGAGCGGCTGATCGTCGCCCTCCTCGCGATTCTCAAGGCGGGGGGGGCCTATGTCCCCATCGACCCCGAGTATCCAGAGGAGAGGATCGAGCTGATGCTCGCCGATATCGGGGGCCGGCTGGTCCTCGCCGAGGGAGAGATGAGAGCCCGGTTCGCGGGCCGCGTTCCAGTGCTCGACCTGCTCGATGTCCGGCCTGGCCTGGGGGCGAAGCCCTTTCGAGCACCTCGCGCCACGAGCCGCAATCTGGCCTACGCCATGTACACCTCCGGCTCGACCGGACGGCCCAAGGGGGTGCTCGTCGAGCAGCGGTCGGTGACTCGGCTGGTCAGGAACACGAACTACCTCGAGCTCGGGCCCGGCGACCGGATCTTGCAGACCGGCTCGATGTCCTTCGACGCCTCGACCCTCGAAGTGTGGGGGGCGCTGCTCAACGGCGCCACCCTCTATCTGGCGCCGCGCGAAGAGCTGCTCGACGCCACCCGCCTGGGCCGGCTGCTCGCGGGCCAGGGGATCACCTGCATCTGGCTGACGGCGAGCCTGTTCAACCAGATCGTCGATCAGGACCTCTCGGTCTTCGCCCCCTTGCGGGTGCTCCTGATCGGCGGAGAGAGGCTCTCCCTCCACCACGTCAACCGGGTCCGGCGCGAGGTTCCCGACTTAGCGATCGTCAACTGCTACGGTCCGACCGAGAACACGACCTTCACGACCTGCTTTCCCGTCCGCCGCGCCTTCGACACCGACATCCCGATCGGCAGGCCCATCTCGCACACCCGGGTCTATGTTCTCGACGAGGAGAATCGGCCGGTGCCCATCGGGGTCGTGGGGGAGCTCCACTGCGGCGGTGACGGCCTCGCCCGGGGCTATCTCCGCCAGCCCGAGCGGACCGCCGCGAGCTTCGTGCCCGACCCCTTCCGTGACGGCGAGAGGATGTACCGCACCGGGGACCTCGCGCGCTGGAGTGAGGGGGGTGACCTCGAATACATCGGCCGCCGGGACGCCCAGGTGAAGATCCGCGGGTTCCGCATCGAGCCGGGGGAGATCGACCACCGCCTGCGCGAGTTGCCGGCCGTCCGCGAGGCCCTGACGCTCGCCCGGGAGGTGGCGGGGGACCGGGTGCTGGTGACCTACCTGGTGGGCGCTCCGCCACTCGCGCCGGCGGACCTGCGGCTCCACCTCGGCCGCTTCCTTCCCGGCTTCATGATCCCGTCGCACTTCGTTCTCCTCGACCGGCTGCCCTTGAATCCCAACGGAAAGGTCGACCTCGCGGCCCTGCCCGATCCGGCCGCGGCGGGCTCGCGGTCGTCCCGCGTCGCCCCGCGCAATCTCCTGGAAGAGCGCCTGGCCGCGCTCTGGGAAGAGGTCCTCGGAGTGCAAGACATCGGGGTCGAGGACAGCTTCTTCGACCTCGGCGGCCATAGCCTCAAGGCCGCCGCGATCGTCGCCAGAGCCCGGACCGAGCTGGGCCTCGACGTGCGGCTCGCGGACCTCTTCGAGTCGCCGACGATCGCCGGCCTCGCCGCCTGCGCCGCCACGGAATCCGTGCCGAGCGCGCTGATCCCGCGGGTCCCGCGGGAAGGGGAGCTGCCTCTCTCCTTCGCCCAGCAGCGGATGTGGTTCCTGGACCTCTGGGAGCCCGGCGGGGCGGCCTACAACCTGCCGGGGGCGGTCGGGCTCGACGGTCCTCTGAACGTACCGGCGCTCGCGGGGGCGCTGGCGGAGGTCGGGCACCGTCATGAGGTCCTGCGGACGACGTTCGCCGCCGAGGGAGGGCGGCCGCTGCAGCGGATCCATCCGGAGAGGGTGCCCGCGCCGTCCCTGATCGACCTCGCCGGTCTTCCTCCATCCACGGGGCGGCACGAAGCGGCGCTCCTGGCCGCGCGGGAGGCACGGGAGCCGTTCGATCTGGCCCGTGGCCCCCTCCTGCGCTCCCGGCTGCTCCGGCTGGCCCGGGAAGAGCACGCTCTCCTCCTCACCCTGCACCACATCGCTGCGGACGGCTGGTCGATCGGAGTGCTGATCCGGGAGCTGCAGGCGCTCTACGCCGCCGCGGTGGCCAGCAAGCCGTCGCCGCTGCCGGAGCTGGCGATCCAGTATGCCGACTATGCCGTCTGGCAGCGCACAGCTCTCAAAGGCGGGCAGGCCGAGCCGGATCTCGCCTACTGGCGGGAGCGGCTGCGTGACCTCCCGGCCGTGCCGCTGCCGGTCGACCGGCGCGGCTCGGCCGCGCGGAGCTTCCGCGGCGGCCTGCTGCGGACCTCCCTGCCGCCCACCCTGGCGCGGAGCCTCTCCACCCTCGGCAGCCAGGCTGGGGCGACGCTCTTCATGACCGTGCTGACCGGCTTCCAGGCCCTCCTGGCGCGCTGCTCCGGACAGGCGGACATCGCCGTCGGCTCGCCTGTCGCCGGCCGGACACACCGCGAGATCGAACCGCTGATCGGCCTCTTCGTCAACACTCTGGTGCTGCGGACCGACCTCTCGGGCGACCCCAGCGTGGCCGAGCTCG
>JAXDLD010000500.1:0-8841 GCA_034666805.1 Acidobacteriota bacterium | reverse complement strand
GCCCCCGCCGCCCGGCCGAGGAGGCGGAAGCCCTCGCCCTCGGCGACCCCTACGTCCTCGGTCAGCAGGTGGACCGCGGAGCCGACGTTCGCCAGGTCGAAGACGGCGATCAACCCCGGCGTTCCGGCCGGGGTCTCGGCCAGGGTTTCGGGATCGAGGATGCGCACCCGCACCCAGTGGGGGGCCACGAAGAGGTCCGGGTCGCCGCCGGCGAGGCTCCGGCTGTAGCACTGGCTGGAGAGCTCGGCCATCCCGTACTCGCGGACCACCGCCTGGGCCGGCACCCCCAGCCGGGCGTTGAGCCGCTCGAGCAGCTCTTCGCGCGAGACCTCCGCCGTCCGCCCCTTGAAGCCGCCGGTCTCGAAGACCACCGTCCCCGCCGGCAGCCGGAAGCGCAGGTCCTGCCGGGTGAGGAAGTCGAGCCACTGCGCGAGGGCGAGGGCGGTCGTGAAGACGAGCGCCGGCCGCCGCTCGCGCTGCCGCGCCGCCGCCCAGGAGCGGGCCTTGGCGACCTCCACCCCGCGGGCGAAGGCGGTGGCGCTCTCGGGGGAGCCCCAGCGCCCGAGCACGTGCTCGGCCATGAAGGAGAGGCTGGAGTCGGGGACCTGCTCGCGGGAGGGGACGAGGGAGAGGATGGGGAGGCGTTCGCCGATGCCCGGCGGGAGGCAGAAGCGGGGGAAGGAGGCGTCGATCGCCTGCCGGTAGAGTTCAGGGTAGGGCTGGTAGTGGACGCTCCGCGTCCCCTCGCCCCCCTCGGCTCCTCCTCCGGTCGTCCCGCTGCTGCGGAAGACCTCGACGGCGGGGGCGGCGGCGAGCTCGAGCGAGCGGAAGGCGGCGGCCGGCACGGGCGGCACCTCGCGCCAGGAGGGGACCGTCTCCGGCGTCGCCCCGCGCCCCTCGCAGAGCCGGCGGTAGGGGGCGATGCGCTCGAACTGGAAGGCGAAGGCTTCGAGGGCCAGCTCCTCGAAGCCGGGGGTGTTCGGGGGGGTGTCCGCGGTCCCGGGGGCGGACAGGTAGCGGGCGATGCGCTCGACGAGCATGGCCGTGATTCTGTCACGGCGGACGGTTTCGGTTATGGTAGAGTTGCTATCCAAATCGTGCCGCTCTGGAGCCCACGGACCCATGGCTGAAAGCTTTCCCTACCCGAAGAAGATCGAGATCGACAAGCCGCCGCGCCCCAAGCCGCCGCGCCAGCTTGCCGTCATCGACCAGACCGGCTGCACCGGCTGCGAGGCCTGCATCACCTTCTGCCCCGTCGACTGCATCGAGATCGTGCCGGGGCCGGAGCATCCGGAGTTCATGAAGCTGGTCGAGGTCGATCTCGAACGCTGCATCGGCTGTCAGCTCTGCGCCCGCTACTGCCCGTGGGAGACGATCGACATGTGGTCGTACGAGGAGGGTGTCGCCTTGGCACCCGAAAAGACCGTGCGCTCGCTGATCTACGCCTACGACCCGGAAGAGATGCACGAGGCCGCCGAGAGCCGGGCCTCCGCTCCCGCCTAGGGGAGACGAGCGGGCCCCCCCGCTCCACCCCCGGTACCCTTAAGCGCAGGATCTCCGCCTCTCGATGGTTACACGGAGCGAGGTGGCCACGGACGCGGGAACGGCGGCCGATCCCGGCTGGGAGGTGCTGGCGCGGGTTGCGGCGGGAGACGTGGAGGCGTTCTCCAGGCTGGTCGAGACCCACCAGCAGCGGCTCCTCCGCCTCTGCGAACGCCTGCTGGGCGACCTCGAAGAGGCGCGCGACGCCGTCCAGGAGGTCTTCTTGAAGGCCTTCCGCAAGGCCGGCGACTTCCGCCCTCAGGGGCAGGTCTACACCTGGCTCTACCGCATCGCGGTCAACCACTGCCTGAACCGGCTCCGCCGGCGGCGGCTCGTGCGCTTCACCCGTCTCGGGGCGCCCGTCGAGCCCGGCCTGGAGGAGCCCCCCGAGCTCGATCCCGCGGACGGCGCGGCCTCGCCCGAGGACGCCCTGGCGGCCCGGCGGCGCTGGGCGGCCACCCGGCGGGCCATCGAGCGGCTGCCGGCCAACCAGCGGGCGGTTCTGGTCCTCGTCCGCTTCGAGGGCTTGTCCTACCGGGAGGCGGCGGAAGCTCTGGGGATCACCGAGGGGGCGGTCGAGAGCCGCCTCTTTCGCGCCATGCGCCGGCTCGAAACGCAAGATTCTGCCGCCTCGCATGTTACAAAGACAGGGAGAGGATGACGGACATGGATCGCAGTACCGAAATCGAACTGATGCGGCTCCTAAACGGCGAGCTGCCGCCGGAGCGCGCCCGCGAGCTCGAGCGCCGCCTCGGCAGCGAGCCGGAGCTCGCCAAAGGCTACCGCCGCCTGCGCGAGCGGTGGGAGGGGCTCGCGCTGCCGCCCCCGCGGCCGGTCCCCCTCGGGTTCACCGGGCGGGTGATGGCGCACGTCGAGGGCGCGGCGCGCGAGGGCTCCACCCTCTCCTGGTCGCTGGCGCCGACCTGGGTACGGGCGGCGGCGGCGGCGGCCCTGGTCGGCGGAGTGGCGCTGGGAGCGGGGCTCGGGCTCCTGCCGGCGCGGCATAACGACGCCCCGCCGGGGGCGTCGGCGATCGGGGCGATCGGGGCGATGGGGGAGAGGGTGCCGCTCGCCGACAGCTACTGGTCGATGTTCGAGGACGAGACGGGTGGCGAGGCGCGGCCGTGAAGCGCTGGTGGCTCGTCCTCGCCCTCCTGCTGTCGCTGGGGGTGAACGTCGGCATCCTGGCGACGATCGCCGTCGCCCGACTGCGGCCGGCCGAGGCCCAGAAGGCGCCCCAGGGGCCGCCGGAGAAGCGCCTCGCCCGGCTGGCCGACCGTCTGGGGCTCGCCGGGGCGGAGCGCGAGCGCTTCCTCACCCTCCAGCGGCAGTTCTTCACCGACACCGGGCACGACCGGAAGCGGCTGCAGCAGATCTACCGCCAGGTACGGCGCGAGCTGATCTCGGCCCGCCCCGACCCCGACCGCATCGAGAAGCTCCTCGCCGAATCCTCCCAGGTCTACCTCGCGGTCGAGCGGGCGGTGACCGCCAACGTGCTCGCCACCCGCAAGATCTTGAAGCCGGAGCAGGAGTCCACCTTCCTCGACCTGATCGAGAAGATGCGCCCCGGCCAGGGCCCCTTCACCCAGCCCGGCCCCCCCGGCCCTGCCTGGAACCGCGGCCTCAAGAAGGAAGAACCGCCATCTCCGCCGCCATCCCGGCCCTGACGCAAAAAAAGGACCCCGCTTCGCGCGGGGTCAGGAGGAGGGAGGAGGAGGGAGATTGCCTGTCCGTGCATTCTTGCCTGCTCCAGTTAGGTATACGGAGCGAGGGCGGAGAGCGTTGAAGGGCGGGCGGCGATCGATGGTTATCGGGGAGCGGGCCGCGTCGCGATCACCCGGAAGAACTCCTCCGCCGCCCCGGCCGGCTCGCCCACCAGCTCTCCCAGCCCGCCGTCGGGCAGCCAGTCGGCGGGCAGGTAGTCGCGGTAGGGGGTGTAGAGGAACCGGCGGTCGAAGAGGGCGATGATGCCGGTGTCCTCCGGGGAACGGATGAGCCGCCCGGCCGCCTGCACCACCCGCGTCATTCCCGGCAACACGAAGGCGTACTCGAAGCCGCGGGCGAAGCGCTCCTCGTAATAGGTCTTCAAGAGCTCCTGCTCGAGCGAGAGCCCCGGCAGGCAGGGCCCCACCACCGCCACCGCCTTGATCACCTCGCCCGGGTAGTCCACCCCCTCGGCGAACACCCCGCCCGCCACCGCGACCAGGAGGACGTCCCCGAAGACCGCCGCGCGGAGCGCCTGGAGGAGAGCCTCGCGCTCACGGTCGCTGTCCGCCTGGCGCTGGATGAGGACCCGCTTGTGCGCCAGCCGCAGCCGCCCCGCCACCTCGGCCAGGAACTGGTAGCTGGGGAAGAGGGCCAGGCAGTTGCCCGGCACGGCGTCGGCGAACTCGGAGAGCCGGGTGGCGATCCGCTCGTAGTTGTCGGGCCGGCGCTTCCAGGTGGTCTCGATCGTGGCGTCGATCACCACCCGGCGGTTGGCGACCGGGAAGGGGTTGGCCACCTCGACGAAGGCGGTGCGCCCGGCCGGAAAGCCCAGGAGGCCGGTGTAGAACTCGGGCGGTTGAAGAGTCGCCGAGAGGCCGATCGTCGAGTGGACCCGCGAGAGGACCCCGCCCAGGAAGCGGCTGGGGTCCTTGCAGAGGATCTTCAAGCGGCTGTCGCTCCGGGTCCGCTCGACGTAGTGGCTGAAGGCGGCGTCCGACACCACTAGGCCGTTCAAGAAGCGGAGGAAGGCGAAGTAGAGCTCGACGAAACGGTCCTCGGCACTGAAGGTCTTGGTCTCCCGCTGGTGCTCCAGGTAGTCGACGAAGGCGGCGTCGAAGGCCGGCCGCAGCCGCCAGAGGGCGTCTTCGGGGAGGCGGGCCTCGGCCGCGCGCTCGTTCTGCGGCCCGTCGATCATGGCGTCGTCGACCGCCTCCTCGATCACCTGGGCGAGCTGCAACGAGAGGTTGGCGAGCCGCATGTGGAGGTGCGCGCCGCCCTTCGCCACCGACTCCGCCGCCCGCCGCGCCGCGGCGGCCGAGATCTCCGGGCTGTAGTAGCCGCGCCCGCGGTCGACCAGGTTGTGGACCTCGTCGATCACCAGGAGGGTGTCCGAGAGGTCGCGGTCGGGGCCGAAGTCGGGGAGCGAGACGTAAGGATCGAAGGCGTAGTTGTAGTCGCAGACGACGACCTGGGCCCGGCCGGCCAGGTCCAGGCTCACCTCGAAGGGGCAGACCTCGGCCCACTTGGCGGCGGCGAAGACGTCGTCGGGCTCGAGCGTCGGGTGCTCCGCCAGCAGGCGCCCGGTGACCCCCGAGCTCTGCAGCTTCATGGCGTAGTCCTTGGCGTAGCGGCAGTACTCCTCGTGGCAGAGGATCTGGTCGTTGGCGCACATCTTGGCCTTGGCCCGCAGCCGGAGCGACCGGAACGCCCCCTCCTGGTTCAAGAGCTGGAGGACGGCCACCGCCATCTCCTGCTGCAGGGTCTTGGCGGTGAGGACGAAGAGGCGCTTGTCGTGGGCCAGGGCGTACTTGAGAGCCGGGTAGAGGGCGGCCACGGTCTTGCCGATGCCGGTCGTCGCCTGGAGGAGGAGGTGCTCGCCGTTCTCGACCGCGGTGCCGACCGCGGCCAGGATGTCCTCCTGTCCCGGCCGCGTCTCCCGGTAGGGGAAGGCGAGGCGCTCCGCCGCTGCCCGCCGGGCCCCGGCGGCCTCCCGGTCGGCCTCGTAGACGTGGATCAGGAGGTTCAGGCGCCGGCGGACGGCGGCGTCGAGCGCCCGCGGGTCCGAGCGCAGCGGCTCGCGCTCGATCTCGTCGCTGCCGATGGCGATCAGCACCAGCTCGGCGCGGATCTCCTGCTCCGCGTACTCGGGGAGGGCGGCGAGCATCCAGGCGTAGAGGAGGGCCTGGCGCTGGTACATCTCGCGCACCGGCGGCATGAGCGCGCCGCCCCGGCGGACCGACTTGATCTCCTCGACCACCAGGGCCCCGTCGGGCTCGCGGCGCAGGCCGTCGATCCGGCCGGCGACGGTGACCGTCCACCCCCGGTGGGGGAAGCTGTGGCTGACGTGCACCTCCCGCCGGTAGGTGCCGTCCCCCTCCAGGGCCTGCTCCTGATAGCGGCTGTGGATGGCCTGGCCGAGCCAGAGCCGCTCATAGCCCCCCCGGTTGGAGAAGCCGAGGCTCCGCAGCAGGGTCCCCTCGAGGAGGTCGGCGACCGCCAGGTCGAGGGTCTTCTTCTCGGAGTCGAAACGCGGCGGCATGGGGGAAGTATAACCGCCTTGTTACTGGCGGATTCCCGCCTGCCCGTCTCCGGCCTTTGCGCAGGCCGGAGACGGGCTGATGATCTTTGGGGAGGGGTGCTACTTGGTCGCGACGATGCTCAGGTTGGAGAAGTGCCAGCCGTAGGGCGGGAAGTACGCGTTGTCGGCGACTCCCGGCAGGCCGAACTGAACGGTGGGCGCGCTGCCGTCCACCACTCCGACCGGATTGTAGAGACCGCCCAGGACGTCCATCAGCAGGATCGTGCGGCTCGCGTTGGTGATCACGTAGTGCAGTGACCGCTGATCGTTGTCCAGGGTGATGCTGAAGTGGAGGTTGCGGCGGCCGGTGAGATCGATCGGCCGCTTCACCGTCGTCTCGATGAAGGGCGAGCCGAAGTCGATGACGTACTTGCCCTTGTCGAAGTTCTCGAAGCTGCCGAAGTAGAGGGTCTTGCCGAAGCGGCGGCCGCCGGTGCGGAACATGCCGATGACGTTCCGGAAGACGACGAAGTCCGGCGGATCGGCCGTGGTGAGGTCGAATTCGATGGCGAGCGAGTGGTACGCGATGTTGGGCGCCAAGGGCAGCGGGAGGTTCAAGACCGGGTTGTTCCTGGTGACGCGGAAGAACTCCCCGGGCTGGCTCGCCAGGGTGACCGCGGTCTTCGCCGCCGGCACCTGGGCGGTCGGGTACTGGACCCGCGACTCCCAGCGGTCGGCGGCCGGCAGGGCGCCCAGGGCATAGAACCGCTGGTCACAGGTGACCGCGGCGTTGATGCCCGCGGCGGTGCCGGTGCCGACCTTGCGGAGGACGTCGGGAAGGTTGACGACGCCGATCGCTGGGACGGTGATGCCGCTCCGCACTTCGAGCGCCGTGCCCCTGGGGCGCAGCACCGTCACCTGGCAGGTGGCGGGCTTCAACCCGGGGTTGAAGATCTGCAGGTTGTTAGTGGCGTCGGCGTCCTTCACGAGGTTCTGGACGTAGACCGTCGCGCCCGCGTTGAAGAAGTCGTTGATCGAAAGCAGAGGCAGCTTCCAGGCGGTGCGGATGGGAGCCTGCTCGATCTCGAACGAGACCTCGACCGCGTCGAGGCCCGGGGTCGGGGCCAGGACGACCATCCCGCCGGCGCCGTTGAGGATCGGCGACAGGTCGACCAGGGGGCTCGTCCGCGAGGTGGAAGGACCGATGTAGGCCTTGAGGGTCTTCGGCGAGGCGCCGAGCCCGGACTTGCCGTCGGCGATGAAGGTTGCGTTCACCTGGCTTAAGGAGAGGTCCTTGCGTGCCAACTCCACCTTGGTGACCGTGACGCCAGGGGTAATAGTCGGGACGAGCACGTACGACACCGTCTGCGCTCGGGCCGCGCTGCTGACGAGGGTGGTTAGGGCGAGAAGGTAGAGGGACGCTCTTTTCATGCGGACAGACTCCTTTGCTCAATGCCAATGCGAGTTTCGGAAACCGAATGGGATGGTAGCATACCCGGCCCTCGAAACCGAGCCCGGCAAACTTTCGATGTCACCCGCGATGTCACCCGGAGCTATCTCGCCCCGCAGGCGTAGCGCGAGGCCGCGAGGGCGTCGGCGAAGAGCTTCTGCGCCGCGGCGTTCGGATGGGCGTCCTCTGGAGTTACGAAGTAGCGCTCGCCCCGGCCGGGGGGAAAGCCGGTCGAGGCGTCGATGACCTCGAAGCCGGCCTCCTCGGCGATCCGGCGCACCGGCCCATAGATGCCGGCCAGGGGCCCGAGGTTCCTCGGCTCGTGGAGCTCCGGCAGCAGCAGCAGAGTGTGCGGGATGCCGTCCTCCGTCAGCAGCCCGCCGAAATCCCGGAGCGCCTGCTTGCACCTCTCCCAGCCCGGTTTGCCGTCGACGTACAGGCTCTGGTAGTAGCCCTTGTAGTCGAGGAGCAGAGGCTTCGTCACCCTTGCTAAGCGCGCCCAGGTGAGGGAGACGAGGGCCGAGTGCCAGAAGACCGGATTGGTGTCCGGGACGGGGTCGGGCTCGGCGTCGTTATAGAAGTAGCCGAGCACCACCCAGTCGGGCTTGATCCTCGGCCGGATGCACTGGCGGTAGCGCTGGTACTCCATCGACGTGTTGCAGTTGCCGATGCCGGCGTTGTGCACGGTGACCCGCCGGCCGTGCTCCCGGGGGCAGCGGGCGTCGAGCAGCCGCGCCACCTGGTCGGAGTAGGTCATCCCCTCCGGCACCCCCCAGCCGAAGGTCAGGGAGTCGCCCACCGCCACGACCTGCCGGTCGTCGGGGCGCCGGGCCGCCTCGGTCGCCGGATCGGGCAGGCGGAAGCCGTAGCCGTCGGTGCGGACCCGCGCTCCCATGAGCCGCGCCTCGCCATGCGGGAACTGCTCCTCGACGACCCCCGGCTTGTCGGAGATGGCCTTGATCGACTTGGCGTAGCGCCACATCTCGACGTCGTAGACGAGGAGCCAGTGCTTCGAGAGGAGCCGCAGGGTCACTTCGGCGGCGCCGAAGGAGACGGCGAGCGCGATCCCGAGGACCAGGAGAGGGGTCAGTCGTCTTCTCGTCGTCATGCGCCGGCTTGAAGCTCCCCTACGAGCGGTGGACGATCTCGGTCCGGATGAGCTCCGCCATCGCCGCGGCGGCGCAGCGGTGGCCGACCGGGCTCGGGTGGAAGTTGTCGACGTTGATCGGCTCTTTCGAGGTCTCGCGGCAACGCGCCATGGTCTCCAGGAGATCGAGCACGTGGAAGCCGTACTTTTGCCCCTCGGCGACGGCGAAGCGGTGCTGGTCGGCGCGCTTGTAAGAATTGAAGCTTTTCGGGTAGTAGGGGAAGACGGTGAGCAGCACCTCGAAGCGGCGGCTCTTCGCGAGCTTCTGGAGCTCGCCCAGGTACTCGTCGACCGTGTCCCCCGAGACCAGGGCCAGCGACCGGCTGCCCTCGGCGTCGGCGACCGCCGCTCCGGGGAGCGGCCCGTCGGGGACGGCGGCATGCTGGCCGCGCGCCAGGACCCGGAAGAGGAGGAAGCGATAGAGCGCGCTCTTCATGAGATAGGGATTGGCCTGGAGCGCGTTGTGGCCGAGCTCCG
>JAXDLD010000499.1:0-5417 GCA_034666805.1 Acidobacteriota bacterium | reverse complement strand
AGCGCGGCTCGTGCAGACGGTGGTTCAAGGCCAGCGCCTCCCGATAGCAGGCGAGCGCCCGCCGGGGCTCGCCGAGCCGATGGTGCCGGACCTTGCCGAGGTCGTTTAAGACCTCGCCCATCTCCCTCTCCCTGCCCTGGGCGCGGAAGAGGGCGAGGGCCTGCTCGAAGAGACCGAGCGCGGCCGTCTCCTCCCCCAGCGCGTCATGGGCCCAGCCGAGGCTCGCCAGCGTATCGGCACGGCGGGCGGGATCGTTCAAGCCCGCGAACAGGCCGAGGGCCCGCTGGTCCTCGGCGATCGCCGCCACGACCGCGGCGCGGTCCCGCCGCCCGCGCAGCGCCTCGCCGCGGGCGTAAGCACGCTCGGCGGCGACCCGGGTCCGGTCCTCCTCGGTGGCCGGGCGCAGAGCCCGGACGAGGAGGGCGTAGGGTCCGGGGGCGGCCCGGACGTCGGAGGCGCGGACCTCCAGGCGGTAGGTACCCGCCGTCTCGGCCACCAGCGGCACGGGCTCGGGGCCGTGATCGCCGTAGGGGCCGTCGACGAAGGTGAGGGTGCGGCCGTCCGGTCCGGCGAGGGTCAGCGCGACGTCGAACCCCCGCTGGTCGACGGCGAGGTCGGCGTACTGGCCGGCCGGGAGAGCGAAGAGATAGGCGTGGGTGGTGCCGCCGGCGAGAGTGGCGAGAGCGGCGGTTCCCGGTGCCAGGGCGAGGCGGCGCTCGCGGGCGGGGCGGGCGGCGGCGCGCGGCGCGGGAGCGGCCGGCGGCGTCGGTCCTTGGCAGCCCGAGAGGAGCCCGCCGAGCCCGAGCGCGAGGAGGCTGGCCTTACGGCAGAACCCGCAGCGCATACTCCTCGATCGGCACCTTAAGGGAGCCGTCGATCGCGAAGAGACGGACCCGGTAGTCTCCGGTCCCGAGCGTCCGCCGCGACAGGGCGAGGCTGAAGGAACCATAGGGATTGGGCTGCAGCCTCCGCTCCTCGACCACCGTCCGGCCGGCGGAGTCGGCGATCTCCACACCGTAGGCGGTGTGTGGCGGGTGGGCGGCCGGGGAGAGGACCAGGGTGAAGAGCCGGGCGCCCGCGGGCACGGCCGCCGTCCGGGCCGCCTCGCCGCCGCGGGCGGTCCCCTGAGAGAGGTCGACGACCGGCGCGTTGACCTCCGGCCGGGAGAGCTCGGCGACCGTGCGGGAAAGCGAGGTGACCTCGAGGGACAGGGCGCCGACGGCGAGGAGGAGGGTGGCGGCGAGGGCGTAGAGCCAGCGCGGGGCGGGCGGCGGAGCGAAGCGGCCGCGGACGACCGTGGCGGGTGCCGGCTCCGGGGCCGTGGTTGCGATCTGGGCGCGGAAGCTCTCCCAGGCGGCGTCCCGCTCGGCATCTCCCTCGGTAGCCCCGGGACGGCCGGCGCCGAACTCCGGGTCGGCGAGGCCGTCGAGGTCGAGGAGGAGGGCGGCGCACGCGGGGCAGGCCACGAGGTGGTCCTCCAGGCGCCGCTCCGCCTCCGCGGAGAGCTCCCCTGCCGGATAGGCGGCGAGCTCTTCCGGCTCCGGATGGGTTCCCTGCCCGGCCGCGGCCGCCTCGCGCAACGCCCGCCGGAGCTCGTCTCTCGCTTCGCTCATAATGACGCCTCGTCGCTTTCGGCCATCGCGTCGTCGAAATAGTCCCCCAGCTCCTCCTTGAGCCGCTGCCGGGCCTTCGCGAGGTGGACCTTCACCGTCTCGGGAGACAGCCGCAGCACGGCGCCGATCTCCCGGTACTTCAAGTCCTGGTCGATGCGCAGGGTCAGACACTTACGCATCTGCTCGGGCAGCCTCTCGACCGCCGCCCGCAGGAGGCGGGAGCGCTCCTTGCGGAGGGTCTCCTCGCCGGGCGCCGGTCCGGCGGCCGGCAGCTCGGGAGCCGCCCTCTCCCCCTCGTCGACGCCGGGGAGCGGCACCTCCTGTCCCGCCCGCTTGTCGGCGGTGCCGAAGCGCAGCCGCTTGCGGTAGGCGTTGGTCGCCACCTTGAACAGCCAGGTCTCGAACCGCGCCTCGGCGCGGTAGGAGCCGATGCCTCTATAGATCCCGAGGAATGTCTCCTGGGTTAGGTCGAGGCAGTCCGGGTGGGAGAAGCCCCGGCGGGAGAAGAAATGGACGAGGCGGTGATGGTACAGCTCGAAAAGCCGGCGGAAGCTCGCCTCGACCGAGGTGCCCGCCTGGAGCGCCTCGACGATCTGCTGGACGGGCTCGGCTGGGTCGGCCATCCTGAAATCTTGGGGCTAACCCCTCTACGATAGCAGGAAGCCCCCGCTCGCGGAATCACCCGATGGACAGGCGGGTTTCGGTAGAGGGGCTGGTGCGCCCCGCTCGTCATACAATGCCCAGCCTGGGGAGGTAACTTCTTTGTCCATCAGCGTTTTCGATCTCTTCACCATCGGCATCGGGCCTTCGAGCTCGCACACCGTGGGCCCGATGCGGGCGGCCCGCCGTTTCGTCGAGCGGCTGGCGGCGGAGGGGGTGCTCGACCGCACGGCCCGGGTGCGGGTCGAGCTTTTCGGCTCGCTCGCCGCGACCGGCCGCGGGCACGGCACCGACCGCGCCGTCCTGATGGGGCTCGAGGGGGAGGCCCCGGAGGCGGTGGATCCCGACCGCGTTGGCCCGCGGGTCGAGGCGATCCGCGCCGAGGGCCGGATCTGCCTCCTCGGCCGGCGTCCGGTCCCCTGGCAGGAGGCCCTGGACCTGGAGTTCAACAAGCGGGACCTCCTGCCCGTGCACTCGAACGGCATGCGCTTCACCGCCTTCGGCGAGGCGGGGGAGTCGCTCGAGCAGCGCGTCTACTACTCGGTGGGCGGCGGCTTCGTGGTCAACGAGGGCGCCTCGGGCGCGGACCGGGTGGTCGCCGACGAGACCCCCATCCCCTACCCATTCCACAGCGGCGAGGACCTCCTGCGCTTCTCGGACGAGACCGGCCTCGCCGTCTGGGAGCTGATGATGGCGAACGAGCGGGCCCGGCGGAGCGACGAGGAGATCCGCGACGGTCTCCTGCGGATCTGGGCGGCGATGCAGGCCTGCGTCGAGCGCGGCTACCACCAGACGGGGGTGCTGCCGGGGGGTTTGAAGGTGCCGCGCCGGGCGCCCCGCCTCTATGGGGAGCTCCGCGAGCGTTCCGAGGGAGGCCGCTCGGGAGATCCGCTGACCGTGCTCGACTGGGTGAACCTCTACGCCCTGGCGGTCAACGAGGAGAACGCGGCCGGCGGCCGGGTAGTGACGGCGCCCACCAACGGCGCGGCGGGGATCGTCCCGGCCGTCCTCCACTACTACCGTCATCACACGCCGGGGGCGGACGACTTCGGGGTGATCCGCTTTCTCCTCACCGCGGGAGCGATCGGCATCCTCTACAAGGAGAACGCTTCGATCTCGGGCGCCGAGGTCGGCTGCCAGGGCGAGGTGGGGGTCGCCTGCTCGATGTCGGCCGGCGGCCTGGTCGAGGCCCTGGGCGGCACGACCGCCCAGGTCGAGAACGCCGCCGAGATCGGCATGGAGCACAACCTGGGCTTGACCTGCGATCCGGTGGGCGGCTTGGTCCAGATCCCCTGCATCGAAAGGAACGCCATGGGCTCGGTCAAGGCGATCAACGCCGCGCGAATCGCCATGTCGGGAGACGGCTCGCACAAGGTTTCCTTGGATCGCGTGATCAAGACCATGCGCGAGACCGGGGCGGACATGAAGACCAAGTACAAGGAGACCTCGCGCGGCGGCCTCGCGATCAATGTGATCGAGTGCTGAGGAGGTACAGATGCTGATCGATTACTCGCAGTACATTGTCCAAGACCCGAAGATCTGCGGCGGAGAGCCGGTGATCCGCTCAACCCGGGTTCCCGTGCGGACCGTCCTCGCGAGCCTGGCGGAAGGAGCCACGGTTGCGGAGATCCTCGGGGACTTCCCTTCGCTCGCGGAGGAGAGCGTCCGGGCGGTCATCGCTTTCGCGGCGGCATCGACCGCCGAAGATTTCCCACTCCGGGCGATCCCTGCACTGCGGTGAAGATCAAGCTTGATGAGAATGTTCCTGCCCGTCTTGGGCAGGATCTACGTGACCTGGGTCACGATGTCGATACGGTCCAGGAAGAGGGCCTGACTGGTAAGGACGATGGCCAGGTCTGGCGAGCGGCTCAGCAGGAATCCCGCTTCCTCGTCACCCAGGATCTCGACTTCTCTGATATGCGGCAGTTTGCACCGGGCTCCCATCATGGTCTGCTGCTCGTCCGCTTGCGCGACCCCGGGCGCAACGCACTGGCCACTTTGGTCCGCGAAGTCTTTTCGTCCCAGAATGTTGCCGACTGGGCTGGTTGTTTCGTAGTGGTCACAGAGAGAAAGATACGAGTTCTGCGGCCGGTCGGGGAGTGAAGCCTGGCCGTCTTTCGCGGACGAAGCCCTGTGGACCGAGACCAAGCCGTACTGACGTAGACGAAGCGCTACGGACCGAAACGAAGCGTTACTGAAGGAGACTAAGCGTTCGTCTCGTTCCTTAAGGCTTGCCGGTCACTCCAGATCGGTCTCGGCCAGCCGCGCCAGGGCCCGCTCGATGTCCGCCCGGTGCCGCTCCGGCGCGGTCTGGAGCACGCGTGCCTCCGCCGCCGGCAGGAGGCGGTTCAGGCGCTCCTCGATGCGGCGGCAGCGGTGACGGGCGGCGCCGTCCGCCGGAGGATTGCCCCGCCAGTACTCGACGAGCTGGTCGACGATCTCGCTGTGCCGGTGCCCCGTCATAGGTCTCCTCCCCTACGGACGGCGCAACGTCGCCGTTTTCCCGGATAGACACCCTCCACGCTCTTATGTGGGCGTCCCGAGGCGCCCTCCCGTTACCGGAATCGAGCTCCAGGGGACCCTGCACGTTCATGCAGGGTCCCCTTCCCCTCCAGGGCGGCTATCATCTCCGACGAGGACGACCACCCCGATGGAGAGCCGAGCCGCACGCCGGAGACCGCTACGCCCGCTCCGCGCCCTCCGGGCCGCCCTCGCCCTCCTCGCCCTCGCGCGGGCCGCACCGGCCCAGGAGCGCATCCATCGGACCTATACGGTCGACGACGGGCTCGTCCAGTCCCAGGTGCTGACCCTCTTCGAGGACCGCGACGGCTATCTCTGGTTCGGCACCGTCGACGGGGTCTCCCGCTTCGACGGCGTCGCCTTCACCAACTTCCAGGCTCCGGCCGGGCCCCCGGCCGGGCCGGTCAACGCCATCGCCCAGGCAGCGGACGGGGCCCTCTTCTTCGGCACCGATCGCGGGGTGGGGATCTACTCCGGCGGCCGCTGGAGCGTCCCGCCCGCGGCAAGCGGCCTGGCCACGGGCCCGGTGCCTGCGATCGCCCGCGCCCCGGACGGTAGCCTCTTCTTCGCCAGCCAGGGACGAGGGCCCGTCGCTCGGCGGCAGGACGGGCACTTCGTGGGGCT
>JAXDLD010000498.1:0-8487 GCA_034666805.1 Acidobacteriota bacterium | reverse complement strand
CTGGCAGGCCCCCAACGGCTACCCCGACGCGGCCGGCGCCTGGATCAACACCAACGGTCTCTTGAACCGCTGGAACTTCGCCGTCGCCCTGGTCAACAACGCCATCCCCGGGGTCCACGTCGACTTGACGGCCCTGGTCGCCGGAGCGCCCGCCGCGGTCACCCCGCTGCAGCTCGTCAACCGGTTGAGCGACCGCATCCTCCACCGGCCGCTGACCGCCGCCGACCGCGGCCAGCTCGTGGCCTACGCCGCGACCGGCGTCCCCGCCGGCCGGCCGATCCCGTCCGCGAGCTTCCTCACCCGGGCCGCCGACGTCGCCGCCCTCCTCCTCGACTCCCCCTATTTCCAGTGGCGCTGAGCCAGAAGGAGATCCCACTGCCATGAGCTTCTCACGCCGCAGCTTCCTGACCTCCATGGGCGCCCTCTCCGTGCCGGCCTGGTTCCCGCGCCTGGCCTTCGCCGCTCAACCCGAGACCCGCTCGGCCTCCCGCGACGTGCTGGTCTGCGTCTTCCAACGCGGCGGCGCCGACGGCTTGAACGTCGTCGTCCCGCACGGCGAGAGCGCCTACCACAACGCCCGCCCGACGATCGGAATCGCCGATCCCGGCGGCACGAGCGGAGCGATCGACCTGGACGGCTTCTTCGGTCTCCACCCCTCTCTCGCTCCCTTCAAGGAGCTCTACGACAACCAGGCGCTCGCGGTCGTCCACGCCGTGGGCTCGCCGGACGCCAACCACTCCCACTTCTCGTCGATGGACGTCATCGAGCGCGGCACCGCCTCGAACCAGGTGACTACCGGCTGGATCGGCCGCCACCTGGCGAGTCTCGAAGACGGCAACACCTCGCCCTTCCGTGCCGTGGGCTTCGGCTCGCTCCTCCAGGCCTCGCTCCGCGGGCCGGTCTCGGCGACCGCCCTGCAGTCGATCGTCGACTTCCACTTAAAGGGCAGGAAGGGGATGACGACGACCCAGCTCACCCAGTTCCAGTCGACCTTGGCCTCGCTCTACAACGGCGGCACCTTCACCAACCTCCAGGGCACCCAGACCTTCAAGGCGGTCTCCCAGCTCGCCCAGGCCAACCCTGGGCAGTACCAGCCGGAGAACGGCGCCAAGTACCCGACCTCCGACTTCGGCAAGGGGCTCCTCCAGGTGGGGCAGATCATCAAGGCCGACCTGGGGCTCGAGGTCGCCTGCGTCGACATCGGCGGCTGGGACACCCACAGCGCCGAGGGGACGACGACCGGCCAGCTCCCCGGGCTCTTGGCCGATCTCTCGACGAGCCTCAACGCCTTCTACACCGACATGGGGACCCGGATGAACAGCATCACCGTGGTGACCATGAGCGAGTTCGGCCGGCGGGTGAAGGAGAACGCCTCGGGCGGCACCGATCACGGCAGCGGGAGCTGCATGTTCGTCCTGGGCGGCGGGGTCAACGGCGGCAAGGTCTACGGCCAGTGGCCCGGCCTCGCCCCGGAGCAGCTCTTCGGCCCCGGCGACCTCGCCCCCACGACCGACTTCCGCACCGTCCTCGGCGAGGTGGTTTCCAAGCGGCTCGCCAACAGCGCGCTCGACAGCGTCTTCCCCGGCTTCACCGAGCCGGCCTTCCTGGGCGTCTGCAAGTAGCCTCCCCAACAACGAGAAACGCCCCGTCCGGAAGATCCGGACGGGGCGTTTTGCGTTTGAGGAGACGGACCGGGTTACTCGGTGATCCGGCGTCCGGAGATCCCGAGGTCGTCGCCGGCGAAGCCTTCCCAGGTGGAGAGGAAGGCGCCGGCGCCGTTGCCGGCCAGCCAGTTCTGGGTGTTGGCGCCCAGGGACCGCTGGTTGACCTGGACCGCGGCGCCCACGGCACCGGTCACCCGGTCGATCGAGCTGACGAGGATGCCGGTCGGGAAGGTGTCCCCGTAGCCCAGCCAGGAGACCAGGAAGGTCGACGTGCCGGCGGCCACCGCGGGCGCCACCTCGTACTTGTCGGCGCCCTTGGAGACCGCGATCTGGCCACCGATGAGGTTGCCGGCCGCACCGAGCTGCTGGCCGTAGACGCGGGCGTGCTTGATGTCCGGGAACTGGCTCTGCCAGACCACCATGTAGTTGCCGGCGGCGTCCGCCGCCACCGCCGGACGGCGCTGGTCGAGGGCGGTGTCGGTGTTGACCCGGACGACCGCGCCGATCGGCGCCAGGGCGGCGGTGTAGGGCTGGGCGAAGACGCCCCGGCCGTTGCCGTCACTGCCGTCGAAGGCGACCAGGAACTTGCTCTTGGCGCCGGCGATCGCCGGATTGCTCGACCGCGTGCCGGCCGGGCTGACCCGGAGCTCGGGGCTCGTGGCGTGGCCGGAGAAGTCGAAGGTGCGGGCGAAGACGCCGTCGGTCGCGCCGTTGGTGGGGAACACCGGGTTGCGGCTGCTCTGCCAGACGACGACCACGTCGGCGGAGCGGACGAGGGCACGGGCGCCGTTCTGGAAGCCGGCCGAGCCCGCATGGACCCGGAAGCGGTCGCCCGCCGGGGTGCCGGCGGCGTTGAAGAGCCGGCCGAAGACCTCGTGGTCGATGAGGGTGTCCTGGATGAAGAAGAGGTCGGCCTCCTCAATGTCGGTCTCCTCCGTCCAGAAGAGGAAGAACTGGCCCGAGGGGAGGACGGCGATCGCCGGCTCCTTGGCGATCGTGACCTGGGTCTTGTAGGGCAGCAGGGTCGGCACATGGTTGGCGACCAGGGTGAGGGCGGCGCTCTGGGCGACGCTGTCGGCGCCGAAGAAGCGCCCGACGATGCCGGCCCGGTCGTCCTCCCACGTCACGAGGGATCCGGTCGCGGTGAAGGCGGCGACCGGGTGGCGCAGGCTCGCCCCGGGAGCGGTCGACGAGCTGACCCGGAGCTCGGGGCCCTGGGCCTTCGGCAGCTCGGCGGCAGGCGCGGCGGTCGCGACGAGGGCGGGTAGCACGGCGGCGAAGGCCAGCAACAGAACTTGCTTCCGTCTCATATTTTTCTCTCCTCCTGAACGGGATGGGACAGCAACCTCAAAAGCTTTCCCTAACAGCCTATGCCCCTACGGCATAAGCTGTCAAGTGAGACCGCGGGGAGGGGTAAGGGCTACCGCCGTCCCTGGGTCAGGCTCTTGTAGGTCTTCAGGTGGCGCAGGGCCTCGACCCGCCGGTCGAGCTGCTCGTAGACCCCGGCGAGGTTGAAGTGGGCGTCGGCGTACTCGGGGTCGGCGGCCAGGGCCGCCTCGTAGGCGCCGATGGCTTCCGGCAGCCGGCCGAGGTCCTCCAGGGCGACCCCGAGATCGAAGGCGGCGGTGGCATCGCCCGGCCGGGCGGCCATGGCCTGGCGGTAGTGCTCCTCCGCCTGGGCGATCTCCCCGCGCTCGTGGTAGAGCCGGCCGAGGTTCAGGTGGGCGTCGGCCTGCCCGGAGTCCAAGGCGAGGGCGCGCCGGTAGGCGTCCATGGCCTCCTCGGGGGCGGTGGCCTCGAGCTCGCAGCCGAGGTCGTACCAGTCCTCGGCTCCGAGCTCCTTCTCGTGCACCCGGGCCGCGGCGGCGGCGCGACGGGCGAAGGGGGCGGCCTCGCGAGCCAGGTCCGAGACGTCGAAATCGAGGAGGGCCTGGCCCGACTCCGGGTTCCACACCTCCCGGCCGTCGCGGGCGATCACCCGTTTGCCGTCGGCCAGGATGCGGACGGCGGTGAGCGGCCGGCCGCTGGGGAGCTGGTGCTTCAAGCGGGCCAAGGCCTGGCGGACCCGGCGGCTGGGGACGAGCGCCGCGACCAGCCCCTTGGCGGTCCGCAGGAGAACCAGGTCCTGGAAGGAGAAGCGGAGCTCGCCGCGCGGCCCCCGGGGCGGGGAGAGGAAGCCGGCGCGGACGTAGGAGCGGATCTGCGCGGGCGAGAGGCCGAGCATCGTCGCCACGTCACGGGTGGAGTATCCGCTGAAGGGCGTGGGGCGATCCATCGCGCCCAGTCTACCTCGCCCGCCTCACCCGCGGCCTGATCTCTTACCTCTTGGCGCTCCTCCGCCGCGGCCCACCGCCGGCATTGGCGACACTGGCGACCACCGCCATCTCGGCAGGCTCCTCCTCTTCGGCGACGACCGACTTGCGCGGCGAGGGTCGGGCGGGCTTGCGCGCCGCCTCCGCGGACTTGCCGCCGGTTCCGGCTGCCGCGAGGCTGGCTTTGAGAGCCTCCATGAGATCGATGATCTGCGCCTTGGGGGCCTCCGGCGGAGCGGCGGTGATCTCCTGGCCGGCGATCTTCTGCTCGATTAAGGCCCGCACCTTCTTCCTCACCTCGTCCTCGTAGGTGTCGGGATGGAAGGTCTCGGAGGCGATCTGGTCGACGAGCTGGACCGCGAGCTTCAATTCCGGCTCCTTGACCTCGGCGTTGCCGATCGGCACCTCGGAGAAGTCCTTGAGCTCGTCCTGGTAGCGGAGCTGCTGCATCACCAGTCCCTGCTCGTAGGGGCGGAGCAGCACCAGGTAGTCCTTGCCGCGCGCCGCGTAGCGCGCCAGGGCGGCGCGGCCGGTCTCCCGCATGGCCTCGGCGAGCAGCCGGTAGGGCCGGTCGCCGCCCTTGTCCGGCCCCAGGTAGTAGGCCTTCTCGAAGTAGACCGGGTCGACCTTCTCGCTCGGCACGAACTCGGTGATCTCGATGGCGTTCGTGGGTTCGGGGTTGAGCGCCTTCAATTCCTCTTCCGTAAAGAGGACATATTGCCCACGCGCGTACTCGTAACCTTTCACCACGTCGTCTCTCCCCACCACTTCTTCGTCCAGGGGACAGACGTACTGTTGCTTCAAGCGGGTACCGCACTTCTTGTGCAACATGTTGAGATGGATGCCGGAGCTGGCTTCGCCCGTCGAGTAGAGCTTGATCGGGATCGAAACCAGACCGAAGGAGATGTTGCCGGAGGCGAAGGGGCGAGCGCTCATAGTCGCGGTATCATATCAAATCGGTGCCGAGAAACGATCAATCCTCGAAGCTTTCGAACTATCGCGCCAAGCGTTCACCGGATGTAACACCCGAACCTTTCGGTGATCCGGCTCCAATCACGCCGCCCGCCGGGCGTCCTCTCCTCTTCGTGATTCAGAAGCACGCGGCGCGCCACCTCCATTACGACCTGCGGTTGGAGATCTCCGGCGCCCTCCATTCCTGGGCTCTCCCCAAGGGATTGACCGTCGATCCGGAGGAGAAGCGCGCCGCATTCGAAACCGAGGACCATCCGCTCGAATATGCGGACTTCGAAGGAATTATTCCGCCGGGCCACTACGGCGGTGGCGCCATGATCGTATGGGACCGGGGATTTGTCTTTCCTTTGGAGGACTTAGAGGAGGGCCTGGCCGGCGGCAAGCTCCTCTTCGAGCTCAAGGGCTACAAGCTCGTCGGCCTGTGGACCCTCGTGCGGACGAAAAAGAATACGAAAGAATGGTTGCTGATCAAGAAGCCGCCCGGCTGGGCGGCGCGGAACGGCTACCAGGTCACCCACGACGACCTCCTCCCCGCGCCGCCGGGCGAGGAATCGATCCTCTCCGGGTTGACGGTCGAGGAGCTCGCCCGGGGCCCCGAGCGGGGGGACGAGATCAGGCGGGAGCTCGAAGAGCTGGGGGCGGAGCGCCGGCCGCTGGCGGCGGACGACGTCGAGGTGATGAAGCCGGCGACGGCGGCCGGCCCCTTCTCCGGCCCCGGCTGGACCTTCGAGCTCAAGTACGACGGCTTCCGGGTGATCGCCGCTCGCGAGGACGGGCGCCCGCGCCTCCTCTACCGGAGCGGCCACGACGCCACCGACCTCTTCCCCGATCTGGCCCGGGCCGTGGCCGCCCTCCCCTTCTCCATGGTCATGGACGGCGAGGCGGTGGTGCTCGACGCCAAGGGCAAGCCCGACTTCGGCCGCCTCCAGCGCCGCGGACTCCTCTCCCGCCGCGCCGACGCCCTCCAGGCGGCGCTCGCCGACCCCGCCACCCTCTACCTCTTCGACCTCCTGGCTTGGGAGGACTGGGACCTCCGGGCGCTCCCCTTGACCGCCCGCAAGGCCCTCCTCAAGAAGATCCTCCCCAAGGCCGGCCCCCTGCGCTTCGCGGACGACATCCCCGAGCAGGGCGAGTTTCTCTTCCGCGAGGTGACCCGGCTGGGGCTCGAGGGGGTGGTGGCGAAGAAGGTCGGCTCTCCCTACCGCGGCGGGCGCTCCAACGACTGGTTGAAGATCCGCGCCGACCGGGTGGCCGACTTCGTGATCCTCGGCTGGACCCCGGCCTCCGGCCAGCGCTCCGGGATCGGCAAGCTCCACTTGGGGCTCTGCGACGGCGGGCGCCAGGTCTACGCCGGCCGGGTGGGGACCGGCTTCGACTCCCAGGAACTCCAGGAGATCCGCGCCCGGACCACCCGCCGCGGCACCCCCGCCGCCTTGAACGCACCCTCCGGGCCGCGGCACGTCTGGGTCGAGCCCGAGCTGGTCTGCGAGGTACGCTTCAAGGAGTGGACCCGAAGCGGCAGCCTCCGGCTGCCGGTCTTCGCCCGCCTGCGGGACGACAAGCGACCGGACGAGTGCCAGCGGCCGGGAGAGGAAGAGCCCGCGGCTGCCGCGCCAGAACCCTCTCCACCGGCTGCCGGCAAGAGGCGGCCCGCCCCTGCCAAGACCGCGGGTTTGAGCAACCTCGACAAGGTCTTCTGGCCGGCGGAGGGTTACACCAAGGGCGACCTCTTGAACTATTACCGAACGATCGCCCCGCGGCTGTTACCTTACTTGAAAGATCGGCCGCTGGTGATCGATCGCTATCCCGACGGCATCGCGGGAAAATCTTTCTATCAGAAAAACGCCCCGGGTCCGGCGATCGACAAGGTGCGGACGGCGCCGATCTGGGCTCGCGGCTCGTCGCGAGAGATCGATTATCTCCTGGTCGACGACCTGGAAGCCCTCTTGGCCGTCGTCAACCTGGGCGCCATCCCGCTCCACATCTGGTCCTCCCGGGTCGAGACCCTCGACCGACCCGACTGGACGATCCTCGACCTCGATCCCAAGGGCGCCCCCTTCGCGAACGTGGTCGAGATCGCGCTCGCCATCCGCGCCCTGACGGAACAGATCGAAATCCCGAGCTTCATCAAGACGAGCGGCGGGAGCGGCCTCCACGTCCTCTTACCCTTGTGCCAGCAGCTCACCCACGATCAGAGCCGGCAGTTGGCCGAGCTCCTGGCCCGGGTGATCACGGCCGAGCTGCCGAAGATCGCGACGATCGAGCGCACGATCGCCTCTCGCGGCGGCCGGGTCTACATCGATTTCCTCCAGAACGGTCACGCGAAACTGATCGCCGCCCCCTACTCCGTCCGGCCCCTGCCGGGGGCAACGGTGTCGACGCCTTTACGGTGGGAGGAGGTGAATGGGAAGCTCGATCCGAAGAAATTTACGATCGAGAGCGTGCCGAAAAGGGTTGCCGAAATCACAGAGGACCCGCTTCTGGACGTGCTGACCTGCCAGCCGGATCTGGGGCGGGCGATCGAGCGGCTGGCGGGGCGATTGTAAGGGCCTGTTGGGGCGAGCGCCCAGGAAGTGTAGCCGTAACTTAGAATCAGGCTCCGGCTCGCCTCGAGTGCGAATCTTTCGCCCGTTGAAGCGAATCGAGAAGCCTACGATAGCCGCGCTCCTCGTCGATACGCACAAAGTGAAGATGCTTCAAGCGTTCTGGTATCTTGCAATCTTCGATCTTCGCAGGGATGAGATAGATAGAACCCTCAGGTTGTTGTTGCAACTGGTCTAGTGCGATACCGATCTCCTTTTGACCAAATCCAGCCCTCGCAATAAAATTACTTGAAAGACAGACGATGACAATATCGCTACCGCGAAGTGCCCGTGTGATCTCGGGCTCCCATAGTTGCCCAGGCAGAAGCTTCTCCTCGTCAAGCCAAGGATCATAGCCTTCCAGGGTCAAGCGACGGTATAGGTCTCGGATAAATTCCTTATCTTCGGACGAATGGCACAGGAATATTGTCAACCGAGGCGAGTCTCCAGAGACACTGCACTCGATCTCGAAGATGGCGCCATCAGAAATTCGAGTGTAGAGGACCGGCGTACCCCATTCCATATCGACAGGGTATTGGATATGAACCGCAAGGCGACCTTCGGTAATGGCCACATCGATCGGTACCCCTGTAGAGAGGCGTTGGTAAAAAATTTCACTGAAGTGAAACGCGGCCGAATCCGAAATTGGGAACTGCATCCCAAGGACAGCCGGAACACCACATGCCACAAGGGTGGCGGCGACGCTACGAAACGGGTTGAAGTCACCGCTACCGATTGTCTTGGCAGTGTCACACGCATTTAAAAAGACTAGCCGCAAGCTCGGTATGTTGCCAAGCAAGATCGCGAGATCATCCCCACTGATCGAGGCGGCCCCACCGTCATCAGTTTCGAATATCAGTGCTCCGCCTCGCCCCTCCACGTATCCGGCACTTCCTGCGAAGTGCAGCACGCTGATTGCGTCTACCATAAGAGTCTCCCGAAGAGCCTCCACCGCAG
>JAXDLD010000497.1:0-13964 GCA_034666805.1 Acidobacteriota bacterium | reverse complement strand
GTGGGAGATGTGAGAGATGTGTTCCTGGCGATCGTGATCTTTCTCCTGGCGAGCGGTCCCGCCCGGGCGCAGGCGGTCCCGCGCTTCGACACCGCCGAGATCGTCCTCCAGTCGGCGGCGCGCTATGACGGCGGAGCGGGCACCCCCAACCCCTTTACCGACGTCACCCTCTCGGCGCAGGTGACCGCCCCGTCGGGACGGGTCTATGCGGTCGACGGCTTCTACGATGGCGACGGCGCGGGCGGGCAGGCGGGAAATGTCTTTAAGCTTCGGGTCTTCGCCGACGAGCCCGGCACCTGGACCTGGCGGACGGCGAGCAGCGACCCGTCGCTCGCCGGCCGGAGCGGGAGCTTCGATGCCGGCGGCACCGCCGGTATCCTGCCCGGCCGCTTCGGCAGCGGCCCGATCGAGGTCGACCCCCAGCAGCCGCGCGCTTTCCGGTATCGTCTGGGTGGGCCGGTCTTCCTCGTCGGCAAGTTCCTCGACGAAGCCGCGCCGGCCCCCATCCAGTACTCCCACACCTGGCTCTCCGAGACCCTGACCGACGCCGACCGTCAGGCCCTCCTCGACCGCCACACCGCCATGCGGGTCAACAAGATGAACGTCTACGTGGCGAACAAGGGGGACTACTCCGGCACGGCGCCGA
Source organism: Acidobacteriota bacterium (assembly GCA_034666805.1). Taxonomy (GTDB): domain Bacteria; phylum Acidobacteriota; class Thermoanaerobaculia; order Multivoradales; family UBA5704; genus DASQPA01. The sequence goes on along the minus strand of JAXDLD010000497.1, from coordinate 13,318 downwards.
CCACCCCCTGGCTGGGGACGGCGGCGAGCAACGACAAGAGCCGCTTCGACCTCGCCCGCTGGCACCTCTACGAGCGCTGGCTGCTCGCGCTCCGCGACCGCGGGATCGCCGCCCACCTCTGGTTCTTCGCCGACGACTCGGGCTTCGGCGCCCTGCCGGAGGCCGACCGCTACCGGCTCGTGGCCTACACGATGGCCCGCCTGTCGCCCTACGTCCACACCCTTTTCACCCTGGGGATCGAATGGCAGAAGGAGTGGACGGCCGACGAGGTCGACGCCACCATGACCTATGCCTCCCAGCACAACCCCTGGCACCGGCTGCTCTCGGTCCACGGCCTGGCGGGGGACACCACCTTCGCCACCGCCCCCTGGCTCGACTTCATGACCGTCCAGGTGCTCTTCGGCTCGGACGCCCAGACCGTCCACGACCAGGGTTTGAAGAACCGCGGCTTCGCCGCCAAGCCTCTCCTGATGGAGGAGTTTCACCTCGGGGCGGAGGACGGCGCGGGGCGCCACAAGGCCTGGGCGTCGTTCACCGCCGGCGCCGCCGGGGTGGGCACCGGCGCCTTCCTCGCGCCGCTCGCGGCCTTCGTCCCCCGGCTCCATGTCGAGCGTCTGGCGCCGGCCGATGGCCTGGTCGTCTCCGGCGATGCCTGGGGTGTCGCCGATCCCGGCCGGGGCTATGTCTTCTATCTGCCGGCCGGCGGCACGGTGGGGATCGACCTCTCGGGGGCGGCCGGCAGTCTGGACGCGATGTGGATCGATCCGCAGACCGGCGCGCCCACCCTCGTCCCCGCCGTCGCCGGGGGAGCGGTCCGCACCCTCTCCGCTCCCAGCGCGGACCGGGACTGGGTGCTCTGGCTGGCGGCGCCGTCCGGCCTCTTCACCCTCTCGCCCTGCCGGCTGCTCGACACCCGGCAGTCCGGCCAGGGCCCGGCGCTCGTCTCCGGGGAGGTGCGGAGCGTCCTCGTGGCGGGGGTCTGCGGGGTGCCGCCGACGGCGCGGGCGGCGGCCGTCAACCTGACCGCCCCCGGGCCGACCGGGGCGGGCTACCTCGCCTGCGGTCCCGGCGGCGCCCCGTCGCCTACCGCGAGCAGCCTCAACTTCGGGGCCGGGCAGACCCGCTCGAACAACGCCGTCCTCGCCCTCGGCCCGGACGGCACGCTCGCGATCGGCGCGGCGGTTCTCGGGCAGGGGTCGGTGCACCTGGTGCTCGACGTCGTCGGCTGGTTCGAGTAGCAAACCCGTCCTTCCTTGCGTCTGTAGACTGCCGCAGATCCGCAGGTAATACGTGTGGATGACGCGGTTCGTCACCGCCCTATGCTTATAAAACATAGTAGCGGGTACGCATGCGTCCCGCAAGGGGGGACGGCGATGGAAGAGGGGGGGAGAGGCGCTTCCTCGCGCGGCTACTCGCGCGCCTGGGGGGGATCGACGACGGTGAAGCAGACCGCGGTGCCGACCTCGGGCTGGCTCGCCAGCCAGATGCGGCCGCCCATCTGCTCGACCGCCTCGCGGGCGATGGCGAGCCCCAGCCCGGTCCCCTCGGCGACCTCGGGGTGAGCGCGGACGAACTCGTCGAACACCCGGGACTGCATCGCCTCGGGGATGCCGCGGCCGTTGTCCCGGACCTCGATGCGCCAGTAGCCGCCGTCCTCGTGGGAGGCGGAGATGCGCACCCAGCTCGGGCGCCCCGGCTGGCAATACTTGATGGCGTTCCCCAGGAGGTTGATGAGGACCAGCTCGGTGCGGGTGGCATCGACCTGGACGTCGGGGATGGGCTCCTGGACCTCGATCCGCACGTGGCGCTCGAGGGCCAGGGTCTCGAGCCCCAGGACCGCCTCCTCGACGAGCTTGCGGAGCGACAGCCGCCGCCCCTGGGCCGACTCCTCGCTCCCCTGGGCGATGGCGAGCGCCAGGACGTCCTCCGACAGGCCTTCCAGGCGGCGCAAAGTGTTCTTCAAGGTGGTGAGCGCCCGCTCGCGGAGCGAATCGCTCATGCCCTCAGTCGTCAGGATCTCCAGGGCGGCCTCGCCGGCGCCCAGGGAGTTGCGCATCTCGTGCGCCAGGGTACGGCCGAAGCTGCCGAGGAGGTGGGCGCGGTCGCGCCGGTCCCGGAACCCCTCCTGGCGGAAGGTGGTAGCGGTGACGGAGGTGACCGCCATCAGGGCGCGGTAGAGCCGCTCGGCGACCTCGATGGCGTACTCGGGCGCGATGTCCTCGCCGAACTCCTCCGCCTCCTCGCGGAGGGCGCCGTAGAGAAGGGAGCCGAGGATCTCGAACTCCTCCAGGATCTCGTCGATGTCGTAGCCCTGCTCGCGGCGCAGGCGGGCGAGCTTGGTGAGCTCCTCGCGGACCGCGTTCTCGGCGATGGGACCGCCGCCGGAGAGGAGATAGGCGGAGATCTCCTTCAAGACCTCCGGGATGCGATTGAGCAGAGCTTCCGAGGGGAAGATGCGGTTGGGATGCACCGCGAGCCGCGGCCGCAGCCGGTCGAGCCAGGCGCGGGTGAGCTCGGTCGAGCGCCGGTAGAGCTCGGTGCCGAGATAGGTCTCGAGGGCTCGTGCTTCGTTCGTGTTCACGGCTTCCTCTCCCGCTGGACTGGCTGGGGACTGCGCCGGGTATATTACCCGGGTCCCTGGGGGAAGGCCAGCCCGTATCCGGCGGACGAAACCTTCAGTTTTTAAGGTAACGTTCGCGCCTTACCTGCTGGCGCAAGCCGTCGAAAATCCAGGGCAGGCTCTGCCGGGTGGCCCGGTTCATGGCCCAGTGGGGGACGCTCCCCGGATCGGTGAACAGGTGGCAGGTGGCGAGCGACCGGCCGGCCCCGAAGCCCGTCACCGTCCACGCGCCGCGGGTGTCGACGACGTTGCCGGAGCCCGGGACGTAGGTCCAGCGGGTGCGGAGGACCGGGCCCGCCTTCCCCGCCTCGATCTCGGCGACGGCGCGGATCTTGTAAGAACGGTTGCCGACGAGGGCGGGGAGGCGGAGCGACTGGGCGGAGAGCACCGACCCGTCGGGTTGGGGGCGAGCGTCCGAGCGGCTGACGAAGGGGACCCACTCCTGGTAGTGGGCGAAGTCGGTCAATGCGGCGAAGACCCGTTCCGGGGGAGCGTCGACGACCCCCACGGCCACCCCCTCGTCGGGGCCGCCGCCGGGGTTCGGGACGAGCTCCACGAGGACCTCTCCGGCCGCCAGCCGCCGCTCGGCATCCGGGGTGAGCGGGGTGAGCGGGCCGGCTCCGACCGCTGCCGCCGCCCCGACCGCGAGCCCCAGGATCACCAGGGCGAGAAAGATCTCTCTTCGCATGCCTCTCCTCATCGGCACCTCGGGTTGGCAGTACAAACATTGGGACCGCCGTTTCTATGCCCCCGACCTCGCCAAGGGGGAGCAGCTCGGCCGCTACGCCGAGCTCTTCCGCACCGTGGAGGTCAACGCCACCTTCTACCGCCTGCCCACCGCCGAGGTCTTCCTGAGCTGGGAGAGGGAGACGCCGGCCGACTTCATCTTCGTCGTCAAGGCGAGCCGGTTCCTCACCCATATGAAGAAGTTGAAAGATCCTGAAGAGCCGGTGGCGCGGCTCATGGAGCGCGCCCGCGGCCTCGGCGGGAAGCTCGGGGCCGTCCTCCTCCAGCTGCCGCCGCAGATGCGCTGCGACCCCGGCCGTCTGGACGCCGCCCTCGCCCTCCTCTCCGCCCGGGCGCCGGTCGCCGTCGAATTCCGGGAGGGCTCCTGGTATTGCGCCGAGGTCGAGTCGGTGCTCGCCCGCCACGGTGCGGCCCTCTGCCTCGCCGACCGCGGGGCGCAGCCGATCACGCCACTCTGGCGGACGGCCGACTGGGGCTACCTGCGCTTCCACGGCGGCTCGGCCTCGCCTCCCGGCTGCTACACCGAGGAGACGCTCGACGCCTGGGCCGCGCGGGCGACCGAGCTCTGGGACCGTGAGGCCACGGTCTACGCCTTCTTCAACAACGACTGGTACCTCTGCGCGCTGCGCGACGCCGCCGTCTTCGCCCAGGCGGCGCGGAGGCGGGGGTGGGAGACGACGAGGACCCCCGAACCGGAGTCGATCCGGTTGGGGTAGGGTTGGCGACCGTGAGCCGCCGTCTCCTAGGCACCCTGGCCGCTCTCGCCGTATTCGCTCTGCTCCTCACCTGGGGCTGGCCCTGGCTCGCCAACGCGGTCCGCCTCATACGCCTGGTCCGCGAGGAGCCGCCCCGGGTCCTGCCGGTGCCGGTCGAGGGGGTGGCGCCCGAGGAGCTCGAAGATGGCTGGGGCGCCCCCCGGAGCGGCGGCCGCCGGCACGAGGGGATCGACATCTTCGCCCCCCGCGGCACCCCGGTGGTGAGCACCACCCGGGGGGTGATCGTGAGGAAGGGCTGGAACCGCCTGGGAGGCTGGTCGGTCAACGTCCTCGGTCCCGGCGGCCAGCATCATTACTACGCCCACTTCGACCAGCTCGGGTCCCCGGAGGTGGGGGACTGGGTGGAGGTCGGGGAGATCCTCGGCTTCGTGGGCGACACCGGCAACGCCAAGGGCACCCCGACGCATCTGCACTACGGCATCTACGCCTGGAACGGCGAGGCGATGGACCCCTATCCGCTCCTGGCGGCCACTGGAAGGGGCGGACCACGAAGCGAGTGACAACCTCGGGAAACATCCGTGGTAGAATCGCGTACAAGCAGAAGACATCCCCTGGAGGTGCGACGTGAGAGATTCGCTTCGAGGCAGAATCGTCCTGTCCCTGTTCCTGCTCGCCGCCTTTGCCCTCTTTGCCGATACCGCCGGGGCGGCCTCCGTGGCCGAGGTGAAGGCCCGGGGCAAGCTCGTCATGCTCTCCTTCCCGGACATGGAGAGCGCCTTCATCCGGGTCGACGTGGACAGGGGCCTCGGCCACTTCACCGGCATCGACTACGACGTCCTCTCGGGATTCGCCCGTTCGCTCGGGGTTTCTCTCGAGGTCCGCCCGGTCAAGCCGGCCTTCGCGGATCTCGTCCCCGCCCTCCTCCGCGGTGAGGGGGACGTGGTCGCCAGCTCCTTCAGCATCACCCCGGAACGGCGGGCGAAGGTCGACTTCAGCGAGCCCTATTTCGGGGTGCGGATGGTGGTCGTCGTGCCCAAGGACAGCCCCATTCACGCGATCGCCGACCTCGCCGGCAGGACCGGCTCGGCCGTCCGCGGCTCCTCGCTCGAAGGCATGATCAAGAACCTCGGAGAGGTCAAGCTCCACTACGTCGATTTCATGCGCTGGAACTACGACGCCCTGATGGCGAAGGAGGCCGACTTCTCGGTCTTGGAGGAGCCGTTCGTCTGGCGCCTGATCGGCTCCTACCCCGACCTCAAGGTGGCTTTCGCGCTCCCCGGCAAGGACGTCTTCGGCTTCGCCGTCGCCCCGAAGAGCGACCTCCACGCGGCCTTGGACGCCTATCTCGCGAAGATCAAGGGCAACGGGCAGCTCGACGGCATCGTCCGCAAGTATCTGGGAGACAAGGCGGATTCCGGGGTGACGGGGACGGGCCGGTAGGCGCGCCATCGGGCGCCCATTTAGGAAGGGGGTTTCAAGATGCAGCTTCCGGCCGTCAACTACCTAGCGGTGCTCACCGGCGGTGTGATCATCTTCATGCTCGGAGGTCTCTGGTACTCGCCCGTCCTGTTCGCGAAGAAATGGCTGGCCCTGATGGGGAAGACCGAGGCGGACATGAAGGCCGCGGCCGGCACGGGTCCCATGCCCCTCATGTACCTGGCCGCCTTCCTCTGCGGCCTGCTTTCCGCCTGGGTGCTGGCCATTATCCTCAACCACTTCGTCAACCTGACGCCGCTCCGCGGGGCTCTGGTGGGAGTGCTGTGCTGGCTGGGCTTCGCCGGAGCGACGAGCTACGCGACCGCGGTCTTCACCATGAAGCCGAAGCTGCTGTGGCTCATCGATTCGGGGTTCAACCTGGTTTCCTTCATCCTGGCCGGGATCCTCCTGGCGGTTTGGAGGTAGGCGGCCTTCGGGGGCCCTCACCCCCCCCGGCCCCCCTCTCCCGGCCCGCCCTTCCCTTCCCCCGGGAGAGGGGGGAGAAAGACGGGGAAGTTTTCGCCTCCTAGGCTCTTCACTCCCCTCTCCCGGTGGTCGGGGCGGGGGTTGGGAGAGGGGCCGGGGGTGAGGGCCGGCTGGAATGACGCCGGCCCCTTCCTCTGTTATCCTCTAGGGAGACTACCGTCTCCATACCGCCATGGAAACAGCTGAAACCACCTCGACCCTTGACCTCTTCCACCCCGCCGTCTCCACCTGGTTCGCGGGTCGCTTCGGCGCGCCCACGGAGCCGCAGCGCCAGGCCTGGCCGTCGATCCGCGCCGGCCGGCATACCCTGATCGCGGCGCCTACCGGGTCGGGCAAGACCCTGGCGGCGTTTCTGGCCGCGATCGACGATCTCGTGCGCCGGTCTCTCCTGGGCGACCTGGAAGAGACGGTGCAGGTGGTCTACGTCTCGCCCTTGAAGGCGCTCTCGAACGACATCGAGAAGAACCTCGTGGAGCCGCTCGCGGGGATCGCGCGGGAGCTCGCGGCCCTGGGGCTGCCGGACGCCGGCATCCGCACCCTCGTGCGTACCGGGGACACCCCGGCCTCCGTACGGGCGGCCATGGTGAAGCGGCCGCCCCACATCCTCGTCACCACCCCGGAGTCCCTCTACATCCTCCTCACCAGCGACTCCGGCCGGCGGATGCTGCAGACCACCCGGACGGTGATCGTCGACGAGATCCACGCCGTGGCGGACGACAAGCGGGGCTCCCATCTCGCCCTCTCCCTCGAACGCCTGGAGGCGCTGGTCGCCGCGCACGGCGAAGGCTGCCGCCGCCTGGCCCGGGTCGGCCTCTCGGCCACCCAGCGGCCCATCGAGGAGGTGGCGCGCTTCCTCGTCGGCGTTCGCGAGGGAGAAGCGGGGGAGTGCACGATCGTCGACGTCGGCCACCGGCGGGCGATGGATCTGGGGATCGAGGTGCCGGGCTCGCCGCTGGAGGCGGTGTTGTCGGCCGAGACCCGGGAGGAGGTGTACGACCGGCTGGCCGACCTGATTCGCGCCCACGGCACGACCCTCGTCTTCACCAACACCCGGCGGCTCGCCGAGCGCGCCGCCCGGTTCCTGGAGGAGCGGCTGGGCGAGGGGCAGATCGCGACCCACCATGGCAGCCTGTCGAAGGAGAAGCGCCTGGAGGCCGAGCGGCGTCTGAAGGCCGGGGAATTGAAGGCCCTCGTCGCCACCGCCTCGCTGGAGCTGGGGATCGATATCGGCTCGGTCGACCTCGTCTGCCAGGTCGCCTCGACCCGCTCGATCGCCACCTTCCTGCAGCGGGTCGGCCGCTCGGGCCACCACCTGGGGGGGCTCCCCAAGGCGCGGATCTTCCCCACCACCCGGGACGAGCTGATCGAGTGCGCCGCCTTGGTCGACGCCGCCCGAAGGGGCGAGCTCGACCGGCTCTACATCCCCGAGAAGCCGCTCGACATCCTGGCGCAGCAGATCGTCGCCGCCACCGCCGCCGAAGAGTGGAAGGAGGACGACCTCTTCGCCACCTTCCGGCGGGCCTACCCCTACCGCGACCTCAAGCGCGAGGAGTTCGACGAGGTGGTGGAGATGCTCGCCGACGGCTTCACCACCCGCCGGGGCCGGCGCGGCGCCTACCTGCACCACGACGCGGTCAACGGCCGGCTGCGGGCGCGGAAGGGGGCGCGGATCGCCGCCATCACCTCGGGCGGCGCGATTCCGGACACCGGCGACTACCGGGTCGTCCTGGAGCCGAGCGAGAGCGTCGTCGGCACCGTCAACGAGGACTTCGCGGTCGAGAGCATGCCGGGGGACGTCTTCCAGCTCGGCAACGCCTCCTGGCAGATCTTGAAGGTCGAACCGGGGCGGGTCCTGGTGGCGGACGCCAAGGGCCAGCCGCCCTCGATCCCCTTCTGGCTGGGCGAGGCGCCGGGGCGGACCGACGAGCTGTCGATCGCGGTCTCCCGCCTGCGGGAAACGGTGGGGGAGAAGCTCGGTTCTGCCAAGGAGGGGGCGAAGGGGGGGAGCCTCGCCGCCGCCCAGACCTGGCTGATCGAGGAGATCGGTCTCACGCGAGAGGCCGCGCGCCAGATCGCCGACTACCTGGCGACGGCGCGGGCCGCCCTCGGCACCCTGCCGACCCGGACCACCCTGGTCGCCGAGCGTTTCTTCGACGAGGCGGGGGACATGCACCTGGTGCTCCACTCGCCGTTCGGCAGCCGGGTGAACCGGGCCTGGGGGCTGGCGCTCCGGAAGCGCTTCTGCCGCACCTTCAACTTCGAGCTCCAGGCGGCGGCCTCGGAGGATGCCATCGTCCTCTCGCTCGGCCCCACCCACAGCTTCCCCCTGGAAGACGTCTTCAAGTTCCTCCACTCCTCCTCGGCACGGGACGTCCTCGTCCAGGCGCTCCTCGACGCCCCGGTCTTCGGGGTGCGCTGGCGCTGGAACGCCAGCCGGGCCCTCGCCCTGCTGCGCTTCCGCGGAGGCCGGAAGGTGCCGCCCCGGCTCCAGCGCCAGGAGTCCGAGGACCTGATCGCGGTGGTCTTCCCGGATCAGCTCGCCTGTCTGGAGAACATCGTGGGCGAGCGCGAGATCCCCGATCACCCGCTGATCGCGGAGACGATCAAGGACTGTCTGACCGAGGCCATGGACGTCCTTGGGCTCCTCGCCATCCTGCGTTCGATCGAGGCCGGGGAGGTCGAGCTGGTGGCCCGCGACCTGACCGAGCCCTCGCCTCTCGCGCACGAGATCATCAACGGTCCGGTCTACACCTTCCTCGACGACGCACCTCTCGAGGAGCGGCGGACCCAGGCCATCCACACCCGCCGCTTCGCCGATCCGGCGACCGCCTCCGACCTCGGAGCCCTGGACCCGGAGGCGATCGAGCGGGTCCGCGCCGAGGCCTGGCCGGAGGTGGAGAGCCCCGACGAGCTCCACGATGCCCTCTCGACCGTGGGGTTCCTGACCACGGCGGAGGGGGAGCGGTCGAGCTGGGAGCCCTACCTCCAGAGCTTAGCCGCCGAAAGCCGAGCCGCGGTGCTGGTAGCGGAGCAGGGGCCTGCACTTTGGGTGGCTGCCGAGCGGCTGCCCCAGCTCGCGGCCCTATATAAAGGAAGGGAGATCGCCCTCAATCCCCCGCTCTCCGCCCCCCCGCGCTTCGCCGCCCGGGCCTGGACGCCCGAGGAGGCGCTGGTCGAGCTGGTGCGCGGACGGCTCCAGGCCCTGGGGCCGGTGACTCCGGGGGATCTCGCCGCGAGCCTCGGCTTGGCCGTAGGTCGGATCGACAGCGCCCTCGCCGCCCTGGAGGGGGAGGGCTTCGCTATGCGCGGCCGGTTCACCAAGGGAGCCGAGGGAGTGGAGTGGTGCGAGCGGCGGCTTCTCGCCCGCATCCACCGTTTCACTCTCGACCGGCTGCGCCGGGAGATCGAGCCGGTGTCCCCGGCCGACTTCCTGCGTTTCCTCTTCGCCTGGCAGCGGGTGGCGGAACCGGGGGAGGGGCCGGAGAGCACGGCGGCGGTCCTCGCCCAGTTGGAAGGGTTCGAGGCGGCGGCGGCGGCCTGGGAGGGGGAGATCCTGCCGGCCCGGGTCGCCAAGTACGAGCCGGCCTGGCTCGACGGCCTCTGCCTCGCCGGCCGCTACGTCTGGGGCCGGGTGGCGGTGCCGCCGACTCCCGAGGGCCGGCGTTCGGGCCCGGTCAAGGCGACCCCGCTCGCGCTCCTCGGCCGCTCGAACCTGGAGCTCTGGCGCGAGGTCGCGCCGAGCGTCGATCCGCGGGAGCTGCCGCTCTCCGGTTCGGCGAAGGCGGTCTACGACCTCCTGGCCCAGCGCGGCGCCTCCTTTTTCGGCGAGATCGCCGCCCGCGCCGGCCTCCTCCACACCCAGGTCGAGGAGGCGCTCTCCGAGCTGGTGGCCTGGGGACTCGCCACGGCGGACAGCTTCACCGGCCTCCGTGCTCTCCTCGTGCCGTCGAACCGGCGGCCGCCCATTGAGGGAGTGGGAAGCCGGCGGCGGGGAAGGGTGAGCGCCTTCGGGATGGAGAACGCCGGCCGCTGGTCGCTCCTCCAGGCTCCGCCGGAGACGCGAGCGGAAGGAGTGAAGAAGGAAGAGGGCCCTTCCGACGCGGCCATCGAGACCGTCGCCTGGACCCTCCTCGCCCGCTACGGTGTAGTTTTCCGTCGGCTGTTGGACAGAGAGACGCTCCTGCCGCCCTGGCGGGACCTCCTCTGGGCGTACCGCCGGCTGGAGGCGCGGGGCGAGATCCGCGGCGGCCGCTTCGTGTCGGGTTTCTCGGGCGAGCAGTACGCGATGATCGAGGCGGTGGGGAAGCTCCGGGCCCTCCGCCGCGAGCCGCACAAGGGGAACCTCGTGGCGGTCTCCGCCGCCGATCCGCTCAACCTGGTGGGCATCCTCACCCCCGGCCCCCGGGTCTCCGCCCTGGCGGGAAACCGCATCCTCTATCGGGACGGCATCCCCATCGCCCTCCACGAGGGGAAGGAGACCCGCTTCCTGGTCGACCTCGACGCGGCGGCCCGGTGGCAGGCCCACACCGCGCTCGTGCGGCGGTCGGTGGCGCCGGAGCTCAAGGCGTATTTGGGGAAGTCGGCTTAACTTTCTCCGCCATCGCCTGCGCCAGCTTCTCCCGCCGGAACCACTGCTTGACCCACCACATGGGGTCGTAGGGCTCGTCGATGTCGGGGATGGGCTTGCCGAGGCCGGGGAGGTTGTCGAACTCGCCGTTCTCCATGGCCTCACGGATGCGGTTCTCCGCCACCCGCTGGACCGTGTGCCGGGTCAGTCGTTCCTGGCTCATGCTGAAAATTATGGCATAGACCAGCGCGCTCCTCCCTCCTTCTGCGATGCGGTAAAATGCTTTCGACATAGACGAAGGCTGAGATGGCAGACCCAAACGAAGTGGTTCTCGACGTAGCGACATTGGCGGACGCCACGTTGCTGTCCAACCTTCTTGAGCTCTACGTTCACGATCTCAGCGCGGCATTCCCCAGCATCGAGCTCGGGCCCGACGGGCGCTACGGCTATCCTGCGCTTGCGCTCTATTGGTCCGAACCGGAGCGCCGGTTCCCGTTCCTCATCCGGTGCGACGCCCGTGTCGCGGGATTCGCGCTGGCCCAGCGTGGCTCACCAGCGACCGACGACCCGGACGTCTTCGACGTCGCCGAGCTCTTCGTTCTTCGTCGCTACCGGCGCTCCGGCGTGGGCCGCCGAGCGGCCGTCCTTCTGTGGAATCGCCTTCCCGGCAGATGGCTCGTTCGTGTTTCCGAGGGGAACCTGAGGGCTCTTCCGTTCTGGGCCGGTGTAATCGCGGAGTTCACGGAGGGCGCCGCGACAGAATTCAAGCGTCCTGGCCATCCGCATGCATGGCGCGTGTTCTCCTTCGCCAGTGCTGAACAATGTGACTAGTGTGAAGAGGAGGACGAGGGTGGATTTCGATCTCACAGCGACACTCGACATTCTGGAGCGCACGCCCTCTGTGGTGGGCACCCTCCTCCGCGGCACCAGCCCTTCTTGGCACGCGGCCAATGAAGGTCCCGACACCTGGAGTGCGCTGGACGTCGTAGGCCATCTCATCCATGGCGAGGAGACGGACTGGATTCCTCGTGCCCGTATCATTCTCGAGCATGGTGAAAGCCGACCGTTTGAGCCGTTTGACCGCTTCGCTCAGTTCGGCCGGTTCGCCGGCTGGTCCCTGGACCAACTTCTCGACCAGTTCGCCCACCTTCGTCAGACCAACCTCAAAATCGTCAAAGACTGGCGCCTGACGGCCAGTCAACTGGCCCTCCCGGGCCGTCATCCCGAGCTCGGTTCGGTCACTCTGCGACAGCTCCTGGCGACCTGGGCCGTACACGACCTCAACCACATTGCCCAGATCGCTCGTGTCCTGGCAAAGCAGTACGGCAACGAGGTCGGGGCCTGGCGGGCTTACCTTTCCATCCTCGGTAGCTAGCTGACCGAGCCGCTGCCGTCAAAGATCCGGGTGTCGGCGGCGGTCAACTTGCTCTCAGTGGGGCTCCCCGGCCTCGCCGGTCAGGGACTCGCATCGGCAAGACCCGGGAGAGATACCGCCCGCCCAAGACTCCTGCCGAGAGCGCCGGCCGTCGATCTGCCGTCCCGCTCTTCGGAGACGCGCTCCGCATACCCTGACTTCTTTCCCCCGCACAAAGAGTCGATGTCCGCGGGGTTCGCTTCCGCTCGGGAAACTTCGTGACCCTGTCCAGTGACTCCGCTACGCGGTCCCGGGACTTGAGAGCAAGGTAAGGAGATAACGTCTTCCCTGCCTGGACTCTGGCTCTGGTGCCGCACCGTCGATGTCGAGCACCGGGACCGAGATGTCGAGCCCCGGGACTGAGACTCAGAGTCCTCGGACTTAAGACCCACGGTCCGGGACGTAGAGTCGCCGTCCCGTCACCATGGTTGGACTCCTGGGTTTAAGATTGTCGTCTCGGGGCTGCGATTTCAAGTCCCGGCACTGCGACCCAAAGTCGCGGGCCGGAGACTCAACGTCCCGCCACCACGACCACGACCCCGGGACTCCGAGTCTTGGCCGGGGGACGGGGATTCGTCGCCCCGGGATCACGATGTCAAGTCCGGGGACCACGGCCCAGAGTCGCGGGACGGCGGCCTTTATCCCTGGCGGAGGACCGAAGTCCCGGGGCCATGAACCGCAGTCCCGGTGCTCCGTCTTCGCCTCCCGGTACCGAGACCCTCAATAGCGGCGCCCAAGACATTGTCCCGGTCTCTGTCGTCAAGTCTCGGTACCGAGAGCCGAGATAGCGGCGCTCAGAAGCGTTGTCCGGGGAGTCTGTCTTTTCGTCGCGGTACCGAGACCCGCGATGGCGGTGCGCCGAGCATGGTCCCGGGATTTTGTGGTTCTGGAGCCTGCGAGAGCCCGGTAGCAAACCGGGTCCCCGTTCTTCGTGCCGTCAGAGATCCGTGGTGTCGGCGGCGGTCAGCTTGTCGTTGAGCAGGTAATCGTCGCTCAGGTATTTGAGGATTACGCGGCCGATCTTGGGATCGAACCGTTCCTGGACCGGCCGGACCACGACCCCTTCGCGAATGTGCTGGTCGGGGAGGGTGGTCTGGCCGCGGGAGAGCTCGGCGACCCGTTCGAGCGAGAACGGCCCGCGCTCGAGAATCGGCACGGTGGCGACGCCGTGCCGACCGCAGAGCGCCGCGAAGTCCTCGTAGTCGAGGTAGTGCTCGCCCACCAGGACGTCGAAGGCGGCGAAGCCGAGCCCATCGCGCCGGCCGTAGTGCAGGCTTTGGACGCGGCTGCCA
>JAXDLD010000496.1:0-3878 GCA_034666805.1 Acidobacteriota bacterium | reverse complement strand
TGCCCTCCCCCACGGTGCGGACGATGAGCCCGCCCCCGCCTCCCCCGTGCACCGGGAGCTGCCCGAGGAGCCCCAGCAGGCGCTCGCGCTCGGCCTCCTCCTCGATCCGCCGGGAGACCCCGAAGTGGCGGACCGTGGGCAGGAGCACGAGGTAGCGGCCGGGGAGGGTGACGTGGGTGCTGATCCGCGCCCCCTTGTTGGGGAGAGGGTCCTTCACCACCTGGACGATGATCTCCTGACCCTGTTTCAAGAGGTCGCCGATCGACGGCGGCGGGCCGTGGTTCGGCTCCTCCGTGGAGCGCGGCTCGTCGATCTCCGGGACCTGGTCCTCCTCCTCCATGGCCTCGACGTCGGTCGTCACGTCGCTCACGTAGAGGAAGGCGTCGCGGTCGAGTCCGATGTCGACGAAGGCCGCCTGCATGCCGGGGAGGACCCGGGTCACCCGCCCCTTGTAGACGTTGCCGACCAGACCCCGGTGCCGGTGCCGCTCGACGAAGATCTCGGTCAGCCGGTCGTCCTCGAGCACCGCGATCCGGGTCTCGTGCGGGTCGCTTTCGACGAGCATCTTGGTGGTCATGAGCGCCGCCAAGTAGATCACAACGGCGGTCGAGGGTCGAAACGTCGCGCTACGGGCGTAGCGCCCGGACGGCGGGTGGACCGTGCTGGGCGATGCAGAGGGGTGAGGGCTACCGGTTCACGAAGGGCAGGGCAGCTCAGAGTTCGGACGTGACCTCGGCGACGGAGGAAGCCTGGGTGGCCCGAAGCAGCCAACGGTCCAACCGCTCGCGATCGCGACAGCGCAAGATCTCCTGCCGCTCCGCCGCGCCCACCGCGACACCCCGCGCGGCCAGGATCTTGAGGATGGACTCGGCGACCGCCTCTGCCCGGCCCTCGGCTTTGAGTCTCTGGATCACCGGGTTGTCCTTGGCGTTCAGGGCCTCGGCCACCGCGTCGTCGGCCTCTGCGGCATCGAGCAGAGCCGACACGGGGAGCGGGCGCACCAGGCAGGGATCCTCGATCTGTGCACCCGCCTCCAACCGGCGCCAGCCCCGGCTTTCGGGGGACCATTCGCAGACCCGCTGACCCTTGACCCAGATGGTGAAGATCCGCCGCACGCCCCGCTGGTGCATCCGCTGGGCCTTCGTGGTCACGTGCTGCTCGTTCTGCTTCGAGACCACCTCGAAGGCGAACTCCTCCAGATAGCGTTCACCCGTCGCCGGATCGATGCCCTCCCTGGAGATACAGGCGTCGGTCGCGAAGTCTGAATCGACGCTGAAGCGGGTGAGAAGGTCGGTCGCCGCTTCATAGCCAGGCGCCACGTGAGCCTCCAGCACGTAGTCGAGCCGGGAGTGCTGGGTGGCGTGAGGCCGCTTGGCCGGGGAGGCGACCACGCGACGGCCTCCGATGATCTCGTCGCGTGTGACCTCAGGCCGTACCAGATGATCGTCGACTCCGGGGAAGGGCTCGCGACCCGGCAGGCGTAGGGCGGGGCTTGAGCCCGCGGCTCCAAGCGCTTGGAGGGGGATGATTGCGCGGCGTTCGTCCATAGTCATTATCCTAACAGAGGACGGGATCGCCGATCGACGGGTCAGGCTCCCGCGGTTACGGACGCGGGCCGATCCCCCTACCGGTTCACATACCGCCGCAGATCCACCCCCAGGATCATCCCCGTCGCCAGAAAGTTGAAGAGGGTGAACGACCCCCCATAGGAGAGGAAGGGCAGGGGGATGCCGGTGATGGGGAGGAAGCCCACCACCATCGAGCTGTTGTAGAGCACGTGGAAGCAGAAGACCGAGAGGAGGCCGACGACCAGGAGGATCCCGGCCCGGTCCCGCGCCCGCATGGCGACCCGGGCGGCGCTCACGATGTAGAGGATGTAGAGGCCCATCACCGTCGCCACCCCGAGGAAACCCCACTCCTCGGCGAGCACCGAGAGGATGAAGTCGGTGTGGCGGGCGGGGAGGAAACGGAGCTGGCTCTGGGTGCCCTGCATGTAGCCCTTGCCCAGGAGCTCCCCCGAGCCGACCGCGATCTTGCTCTGGCGCACCTGGTAGCCCGCCCCCAGGGGGTCGGTGTCCGGCTGCAGGAAGGTCATCACCCGCTGCCGCTGGTAGGCCTTCATCCCAAAGCTCCACACCCCGGCACCGAAGACGAGGACCAAGACCGCGGCGATGAGGAGGAGGCGCACCCGGACCCCCGCGATCAGGAGCATCCCGGCGATCAGCGGCACGAACATGGCCGCCCCGCCCATGTCCGGCTCGACGACGATCAGGAGCATGGGGAGCGCCACCAGGGCGACCGCCGCCGCGATCTGGGTGAGGTCGAGGACGCGCCGGTTCAAGCCCGCCAGGAAGCGGGCGACGAAGAGTGCGGTCGCGAGCTTGGCGAACTCCGAGGGCTGGATCTGCCAGGGACCGAATTCGAACCAGCAGCGGGCGCCCCCGCGTTTGACGCCGAGGAAGAGGACGGCGACGAGCGAGACCAGCCCCAGGACGTAGAGCACGAGGGAGAAGTCGAGCAGCACGTGGTAGTCGATCGCCATGGCGAGGAGGAGGAGCCCGACCCCCAGCCCCACCCAGACGAGCTGGCGGGGCAGGAAGTCGGTCACCATCTCCGAGCTCGCGCTGTGCACGGTGGCGAGCCCCACGGTCGCCAGGAGGAGGGCCGCGAGCACGAGCCCCCCGTCAATCGAGGAGAGCACCCGGAAGCGCGGCTTCTCCTCAGAGAGCGTGGGCAGGATCGACGTCGGTCGCGAAATACTTCTCATAGAGGGCCTGTGCCAGGGGCATGGCGCCGTGCGACCCCCCGCCGTGCTCGGCGAAGACGACGAGCACGATCCGGGGGTCGGCGAGCGGCGCAAAAGAGGTGAACCAGCCGTGGTCTCGGTATTTGAAGGGGAGATTCTTTTCGTTGCGCTGCGCCTGGGCGATGACCTGGACCGAGCCGGTCTTGCCGGCGATGTCCTTGCCCGCCACCCGGGCGCCGTTGTAGGCGGTCCCGCCCGGCTCGTTGACGACCGCCCAGAGGCCGCGGCGGACGGCGTCGAGCGCCTTGGGATCGAACGGCACCTGCTCGGGCTCCGGCAGGTCGGCGGCATCCTTGATCAGGTGCGGCACGACCTTCCTGCCGCCGTTGGCGACGATCGCGGTCATCATCGCCATCTGGAGCGGGGTCAGGAGAACCGGCCCCTGGCCGATCGAGACCGAGATCGTCTCGCCGGGGTACCAGGGGATCTTGCGGTACTTCAAGCTCCAGGCCGGATCGGGGACCAGGCCCCGCTTCTCGCCCTGGATGTCGATGCCGGTCGGCGACCCCAGGCCGAAGAGCCGGGCGTACTTGGCGATCCGCTCGATCCCGAGCTTCTGGCCCAGGTGGTAGAAGAAGACGTCGCAGGAGTGGGCGAGCGCCTGGTGGACGTCGACCGTGCCGTGCCCCCCCTTCTTCCAGCAGCGGAAGGGGTGGCCGTAGATCACCGTCGAGCCGGGGCAGAAGACGCTGTCGTGCTCGGAGATCACGTGCTCGGAGAGGCCCGCGGTCGCCATGACGATCTTGAATGTCGACCCCGGCGAATAGGCGTTCTGGAGGGCGCGGTCCTGGAGCGGGTTGTTGGGCTCGTCCAGGAGCGCCTGCCACTCGTCGCTCGCGAGCCGGCGGGCGAAGATGTTCGAGTTGAAGCTGGGGGAGGAGACGAGGGCCAGGACCTCGCCGTTTCGCGGGTCGAGGGCGACGATCGCGCCCACCTTCTCGGGGCCGTCCAGGAGCCGGGCTGCCTCCTGCTGGAAGTCGAGGTCGAGCGTCAGGGTCAGGTTCTTCCCCGGGACCGCCGGCTGGCGCCCGTACTCCCGGAGCAGCTCGCCCCGGCTGTCGACCACCACCAC
>JAXDLD010000495.1:0-5899 GCA_034666805.1 Acidobacteriota bacterium | reverse complement strand
GAATTCGGCGAAGGCAGGGGCCCGAACATGATCCTCGACGATGGCGGCGACGCCACGCTGCTCGTGCACCTCGGCCAGCGCATCGAGAAGGAGCCGGCGCTGATCAGCAATCCCAAGAGCGAGGAAGAGGAATACCTCTTCGCCTCGATCAAGAAGCGCAAGCCGAGCTGGTACGCGCAGGCCGCCAAGGACATCAAGGGCGTGACCGAGGAGACCACCACCGGCGTGCACCGGCTCTACCAGCTGGCCGAGACCGGGGATCTGCTGTTCCCCGCCATCAACGTCAACGACTCGGTGACCAAGTCGAAGTTCGAAAACATCTACGGCTGCCGCGAGTCCCTGGTGGACGCCATCAAGCGCGCCACGGACGTGATGGTGGCCGGCAAGATCGCCGTCGTCTGCGGCTACGGCGACGTGGGCAAGGGCAGCACCCAGGCCCTCCGCGCCCTCTCCGCCCAGGTGTGGGTCACGGAAGTGGACCCCATCTGCGCCCTCCAGGCGGCGATGGAGGGCTACCGCGTCGTCACCATGGACGAGGCCTGCGAGAAGGGGGACATCTTCGTCACCGCGACCGGCAACTACCACGTGATCACGCACGAGCACATGAAGCGGATGAAGCACAACGCCATCGTCTGCAACATCGGCCACTTCGACAGCGAGATCGACGTCGCGAGCCTGGAGCAGTACGAGTGGGAAGAGATCAAGCCCCAGGTGGATCACGTGATCTTCCCCGACGACAAGCGGATCATCCTCCTCGCCAAGGGCCGTCTCGTGAATCTCGGCTGCGGCACCGGGCATCCCAGCTACGTGATGAGCTCGTCTTTCGCCAACCAGATCCTCGCCCAGATCGAGCTGTGGACGAAGAAGGACGAGTACAAGGTGGGCGTCTACACCCTCCCCAAGCAACTGGACGAGAAGGTGGCGCGCCTCCAGCTCACCACCTTGAACGCCAAGCTCACCGAGCTCCGCGACGACCAGGCCAAGTACATCGGCGTGCCCAAGGAAGGGCCCTTCAAGACGGACTGGTACCGGTACTAAGACTGAATCTGAAGCGGGCTAACCCATAGGCGTAGGGGGACCGGAAGAGCGGTCCCCCTACGTTTCTCTTCCCGGGTCCTCCAGCCGGCGCTGACTTGACAGCCGGAGCGCCTGCCGGCCAGACTGCGCCACCATGCCTGTTCAGCTCCGCCGGTTCCCGCGCGGCACCCGGCCCGCCGTGGGGCTGGTGCTGCTCCTGTTCACCTTCTCCGGCAGCTCGGCCCTGATCTACGAGCTGCTGTGGGCCCGCCGCCTTCACCTCGTTCTCGGGTCGTCGACCGAAGCCGTGACCGCGGTCCTCGCCGCGTACATGGCGGGCCTCGCCCTGGGGAGCGCGCTCCTCGGCCGACTGGCGGAACGCTCCCGCCGTCCGCTCGCCCTCTATGGGAAGCTCGAGATCGCGATCGGTCTCTCCGCCCTCGCCCTGCCGTGGGCCATGAACCTCTTGGACGCCATCTATGCCTCGCACTACGAGCGCCTCTCCGCGAGCCCGGCCCTGCTCCATGGAACGCGCTTCCTTTCGAGCTTCGTGCTGCTCCTCGTGCCCACCGCGCTCATGGGCGGAACGCTGCCCGCCCTCGCCCGCGAGCTGGTCCGCGACCGCGGCGACTCCACTCGCATGCTCGGCTGGCTCTACGCCCTCAACACACTGGGCGCCGCCGCCGGCGCCTTCCTCGTCGGCTTCACCCTCATCTATGCCTGGGGGATCACGCGCACGACGTGGGTCGCGGCGGGCATCAACATCAGTGCCGGCCTGGTGGCCCTCGCCATGGCCCGGGGCGGGTCTCTCGCTTTCGATACCAATGTCGCCGATACCGTCGGCGGCGCCGAAGTTGGCTCGCTCGTCGCCCCGTCCCGCATCGACGGGGCGGTGCGGCTGGCGCTCCTCGTGGGCGGCGTCGCCGCTCTGGCCTATGAGGTCGCCTGGACCCGTGCCCTGGTGCTGGTGGTGGGCTCGACCACCCAGGGCTTCGCCACCATCCTCATCACCTTCCTCTTGGGCATCGGCCTGGGAAGCCTGCTGACGCCGAGGCTCTCCCGCGGCCTTTCGCGCGAACGCCTGGCCGCGCTTCTCTTCGGCGTCCACATCGCGATCGGCGTCTCCAGCCTCGCCTTGAGCCAGCTCTACGACCGGCTGCCCACCCTCGTGCTCGCTGGGATGCGCGCCTCGCCGCAGGCCTGGGCGGCGGCGCCGCTCGTCTTCCTGACCGGCGGGCTCGTCCTCCTCGTCCCCACGCTGGGGATGGGGATCGCCTTTCCGCTCGGCGCCGGCCTCCTCTCCTCTCGCGCGGTGGGGCGCGAGGTCGGCGGCGCCTATGCCCTGACCACGGTGGGCAACATCCTGGGGGCGCTGGGCGCCGGGATCGTCCTGGTGCCGCTCATCGGCACCCAGCGGACGCTCGAGGTCGCGGGGGCCTTGAGCCTCGCCGCCGGGATCGCGGGTCTGGCGCTCGCCCGCCTCGTTCCCTTGCGGCCGCTGGTCCTCGCCGCGATCCTCGCCCTGGTCGCCATCCCGGTCCTCCCGCACTGGAACCGTTTCTTGATGGGCGCCGGGGTCTGGTACTACCCCGACTACTATCAGAAAGGGGCCGGGCTCCTCCCCCAGGCGCTCCGCTGGCGGCTGACCTACTTCAAGGAAGGCCGGGACATGCTCGTCACCGTGAACCACGACGAGACCAACGTCACCTTAGCGGTCAACGGCAAGGTCGACGCCAGCACCGGCGACGCCGGGACGCAGTTCCTCCTGGGCTATCTGCCCGGTCTCCTCCATCCGGCGCCGAAGCGGGCCCTGATCGTCGG
Source organism: Acidobacteriota bacterium (assembly GCA_034666805.1). Classification (GTDB taxonomy): domain Bacteria; phylum Acidobacteriota; class Thermoanaerobaculia; order Multivoradales; family UBA5704; genus DASQPA01. The sequence goes on along the minus strand of JAXDLD010000495.1, from coordinate 3,061 downwards.
CTTCGGGAGCGGCGCCACGGCTGGCGCGATCCTGCGCGTGCCGGGGGTCGAGGCCGTCACCACGGTGGAGATCGAACCCGCCGTTTTGGGCGCCGCACCGCAGTTCGAGTCCCTGAACCACGGCGCGCTCGGGGACCGCCGGCATCACCTCGTGCTCGACGACGCCCGCGCTTTCTATGCCGGCACCAGCCAGCGTTTCGACATCATCATTTCCGAGCCGTCGAACCCGCTGGCCACGGGGGTCTCGAACCTCTTCACGGGCGAGGCGTTCCGGCTTGCCCGCGGGGCCCTGGCCCCGGGCGGCCTGATGTGCCAGTGGGTCCAGGGCTACCGCATCTCCCCGGACACCATCGCCATGATCGTGCGGAGCTTCGCCGAGGTCTTCCCGGCGGTGACGATCTGGAGCTTCGACGGCGACTTCTTCCTGGTGGGATCGGAGCGCCCCCTGGGCGTCGACGCGGGGCGCATCGACGCGGCCATCGCCCGGAGCCCCGAGATGGCCCAGGATCTCCGCCAGCAGCTGGGGATCACCCGCGCCGCGGGTCTCCTGGCCTACTTCGCCGCCGGACCGCAGGCGGCCCGCGCCTTTGCCGCCGGCGCCCTGGTCCACAGCGACGATCGGCCGCTGCTCGAAGCGGTCATCCGCCGGCCCTACCGCGGCGATTCCTCCAATCTCGCCTTCGTGCGGAGCTTCGAGCCCCGGCCGCGCCTGGCCGGGTTGGGGCATGAGGCCGACCCCGACGAGACCCTCGCCTTCGCCCGGGCGCTCATCACCGCCCACCTCCGCGACGACGCCACGGAAGCGGGGCTCTCCGTCCTCGCTCGCAATCCGGATGCCGCCAATGCCGCCAATGCCGCCGATATCGCCGAGGCCGAAGCCGTCGTGGCCGACGCGGCGCGGGAGGCGGGGAGCGCCAGCCGCGCCCTGGAGCACTACGTCCGGGCGCTGGAAAAGGACCCCACCCATCCCGGGGCGGTCTTCGGAATGGCCAAGCTCATGGCCGACCGTGGACGCCGGGATCAGGCCCTGGAGGCCCTCGCCCGAGCGCGCCCCTCCCCGCTCCTCGATCGCGAGATCGGCCGCTTGCGGGCGGAGCTGCTGGAGCAGCTGGGTCGCCCCGGCGAGGCCGCCCAGGAGTGGCAGCGGCTCCTCGGTGATCCCGAGGAGCGTTATCTCGCGGAAGAGGCGTTGGGACGCCTCACCCTCGCCCAGGGCGATCCCGCCGCCGCGCGCCGCCATCTCGTGAAGGCCCTGGAAGAGAACCCGGACGACGGCCGCGCGAAGGGCATCCTGGCCGCGGTCCTCGCCTCTCAGGGGGAGACCGCCAAGGCGATCGTCTTCTCCCGGGAGGCCGTGCGCGCCGCCCCCGAGGACGTTCCGACCCGGCTCCGCCTCATCGCCCTCCTGCTCGCGGCGCACCAACCCGGAGCGGTGGCCGATGTCGCAGATGTCGCGGAGGAGGGCCTGGCCTACAACCCGGGCAACCTCGATCTCCTCCGCGCGATGAGGAGCGTCGGCCGGCGGGTGTTCTGAGCCTGGGCGACCGCGAAAAAATTTGTGCGGAATTCCGCCATGCCAAAACCACTGCTGGACATTAACCGTCTCACTCCCGACGAGAGGATCGATCTCGCCGAGGCTCTCTGGGATAGCTTGGCCGAGACTCCAGAAGAGGTGTCGTTGACGGACACCCAGGCGGAGGAGCTGGACCGACGCCTAGAAGCCTACCGGCAGGATCAGGATCCTGGGACTCCCTGGAGGGAAGCCCTCCGACGCATCGCAGAGCCGGGGGCATGACGTCGCCCCTGACGCTACGTGCCTCGTGCAGAGAGAGATAGCGGCGCAAGGGCGCAGGCCCGTAGCGTTCATGGAGCAGCTACGGTTCTTGCTACTATGATCCTATCGCCTCTCGTGAGAGTGCCCCCATGATCGAGCCCTTCGAGATCTCCGTCCCCGAGCCGACACTCGCCGATCTCCGCGAGCGCCTGCGTGCCACCCGGTGGCCGGCCGGGGTCGGTGAGGGCGGAGGGATCTCCCGGGCGGACATGCAAGAGATCGTCCGCTACTGGTTGGAGGATTACGACTGGAGGGAGCAGGAGCGCGCACTGAACCGCCTGCCGCACTTCCGGGTCGATATCGGCGACATCGGCGACATGGACGGCCAGCGGCTCCACTTCCTCCATCTCCGTTCGACGTCCCCCGACGCGATCCCGCTACTCCTCCTCCACGGCTGGCCGGGCTCCTTCGTGGAGATGCTCGCGATCGCGCCGCTCCTGGTACCCGCCTTCCACGTCGTCGTACCCTCGCTTCCTGGCGATGGCTTCTCGGATCCGTCGTCGACCGCGGGGATGTCCAACGCGCGGATGGCCGAGATCTTCGCGCAGTTGATGACCACGCTAGGCTATGAGAGGTTCGGGGCGCAGGGTGGAGACTGGGGGGCGGGGATCGCGACGTGGCTGGCCGTGAAGTTCCCTTCCCGGCTGATCGGCATCCATCTGAACTACATCCCGGGCTCCTACGCACCGGCGGTCGTGGCACCGCTCTCTCCCGAAGAGGAGGCCTTTCTTGCCGAGAAGGCTACGTGGGTGGAAGAGCAGGGTGCCTATGGACACGCGCAGCGTACTCGACCGCTCACCCTCGCCTACGGGCTGAGCGATTCCCCGGTCGGCTTGGCCGCCTGGATTTATGAGAAGTTCCGGGAGTGGGCCGATCCGGGGAGCGCGCTCTCGCCCGACGCGATCCTGACCAACGTGATGGTCTACTGGGTGACGAATACCATCGCCTCCTCGGTCCGGCTCTATCTCGAGTCGGCGCTCACGCCTCTGCGCTTCGCTCCCGGCGAGCGCCTCGCCGTGCCCTGTGGCATCGCCCGCTTCCCACGCGAAGCTCCCTTCCCACCGCGCGCCTGGGTCGAGAGGGTCTACGACGTGAAGCGCTGGACGGAGATGCCGCGCGGCGGGCACTTCGCGGCCCTTGAAGAGCCTGACTTGCTTGCCGCGGACGTGAGGGCTTTCTTCGGCGCCGAGGGTCGATCTGGGTTCTGAACGGCGAGGGTAAATTATG
>JAXDLD010000494.1:0-6022 GCA_034666805.1 Acidobacteriota bacterium | reverse complement strand
GCCGAACCAGAGTTTCGCCGCGAGAGGTTCCTTGCCGAGCTTCAACGTGCCGCGGAGCGTGAGCAGCTTCAAGTCAATGGCCTGGTGGGCTTCGGCGGGCCCCAAGTCCAGTTGCCGAGTGACAAGGCGATTCTCCCGCGAATCGTAGACATACACCTTGAACTGGCCCGGGGACTGCCCGGGAATGGTCACGAGCCCCTGAGCGTCGGCGGGACCGTCATACACCTGGTCGCGGAACGTACCGGTGGCGGTTGCGAAGCGGAAGACTTCGACCTTTCAGTGCCGATCGAGCCAGTCGATGGGCGGAGAAATCGCGAGCTCGATCTGGAAGGGCCGCCTGAGAGTGACCGGCTCGCGAAGAGAGGTCTCGGACCGCGGAGAGACCTCGATTGGAGATACCGTGCCCGGGGCAAAGCCCTTTTGCCGGACTTCGAGCGAGTAGGTGCCCGGCGGCACGGCGCTGAACTGAAAGAATCCGTCCTTCCGGACGCGCACGTCCATGGCCGTTTGCGCGATCTTCTCGGCCAACTGAACGTTGCCGCCGGACCCCACCAGAAGGCTCAGGCGGGCATGGCAGGACCCGGCATCGATCGCACCCTCCTCCACCGCCACCCACCCGGCCACGGAGGCCCCTCGCTTCAACTCCACCGGCCCCACCTCACCCACCTTGCCGGCCAGCACCTGGAGCCCCCAGCGGTACTGGGGAGAGAAGCATCTGGGCTCGCCTTATGCGCGGAGCCAGAGTCGACATCCAGGCGAACCGATCCTTTGTCTACGCCCGCTCACAGCTCGGCACCCACGACCGCCAACTCCCCGATCCGAACCGCCAGCCGGGCGAGGTGATGGGCCAGGTCAGCGTCCGCGGCATCCGCCTTCTCGTGCTCCTCCCCGAGCCACACCGCCAGCGCCCGGCTCTGGAACTCCGGCGCGCTCTCGACTAAGAACTCCCGCTCCTCGGGGGTACAGGGCTCCAGGCGTTCCCAGAGCTCGGCTGCCGAGGGCGGGCCGGGAGCCTGGGGGGCTTCCAGCCGGGTGAGGTCGAGGAGCAGGGCGGCCAGTTGCGGGCGGGCGATCCCGGAGAACGAGCGGACGAAACCCGCCGCGACCTCCTCCAGGTCCTCCAGCGCCTCCGGCTCGGAGGTGAGGCCGCGGAGGGTGGCGATCATGGGCAGGAGGCAGGCCGCGATGAGAGGGGACGGGACTCCCGCCGCCGCTGCGAGCTTGTCCACGCTACGCTGGCGAGGGACCAGCAGACCGTGCTCGTAGCGCGAGACGGTGCTGGGATCGAGCCCGGCGGCGGCGGCGAAGTCGGCCTGATCCAGGGCCGAAATCGCGCGTAGCATCCGGACGAGGACCGGCCAGTCGTCCGGCCCGCTTTCCTGGGTTGCCCCGTTCCTCTTCTCGGTCACTTTCTCTCCTCTACGCAATCCAGATTGCGGACAAGTGGCATTTTCCACCCCGATCTCTGGCACCCTACGCGAGTGGAGGCGCTCGGGCGGCCAATGGCGGCCTCTCCGGAAGCGGCCTCCGGCAAGGAGCTGCTCATGTTCTCATCCCAGTTGCGCCGTCTCGCCCCGTTCGCCCTGACGCTCGCCCTCGCCGCACCTCTGTCAGCGGCGGCACCCCACGCCTCCTCGCGCGCCCCGAAAGGCGCCCAGCCCGCCGCAGCCCCGGCGAGCCTCCTCTCCACCTGGACAGATTGGCTCCTCCACCTCTGGGCCGCGGAAGGCTGCATCATTGACCCCGACGGCCGGTGCCGGACCGCACCGAGAGCCGACGCGGGCTGCATCATCGATCCTGACGGCCGGTGCCGGACCGCGCCGAGGACCGACGCGGGGTGCATCCTCGATCCAGGCGGGCGGTGCCTGAGCGGCCAGTAGCGCGGGCGGAGGATGCCGCCGGCCCCGGCGCCACGCTGGCCGGGGCCGGCGGCCCTTTCCACTCGCTGGCTTCCCGGGCTCTCAGGCATCGCAGGGACATCCTGTCGGACGCCGGGCTCGGGCCAGGTTGGCGGCGAGCTGCCGCGCAAGCTCGGCCGTCACCGTCTCCCGCTCGACGGATTCGCGGAAGACGGTGAGAGCCTTGAGAGTCTCCTCGTCGACGCCCTCGGCGTCGAAGATCCACACCAGGGCCCGCGCCAGCCTGCGGATCTCGGCCGGGCGCTCCTGCTCCAGGTAGAGCACGGAAAGCTCCAGCCCCGCGAGGGCCGCGTCGTAGGCCAGCTCGAGGCCCGTGAACTCGCCCAGCACCTGGTCGAAGGCAGCTTCAGCCTCCTCGATCCTGCCATTGCCGGCATGGATCTGGCCGGATAACCACAGAGTGCGGACGAGGTCCGGCTCGTTGCCGAGCCCAATCGCCAGCTCTCGAACCTCGGGCAGCAGCTCCTCCGCCTCGGCGTACCGTTCCAGGAGGACGAGGTTGGCAACGAGGTTGAACCGTAGAGCGAAGAGCAGCCGCGGGTCACGCCGGCCGTCGACCCGGGGTGCGGCCTCGCGCAGAACCTTGATGGCGCCCTCCCCGTCTCCCATGAGCACGAGGACGGACGACCTTTTGAGAAGGATGCGCCCTACATCCTCCTGCGGAGCTGCCTGCCGGGCGCGGTCGAGGAGGTCCAGGGCGTCTGCCCAGTGCCGCTGCGCCCGGCGGAGGGAAGCTTCGAGGTCGAGCAGCCGCCAGGCAGCGAGGAGGGCGCTATCGGTCTCGGCCTCTTCCCCCTCCTTCCAGAGCTGCCAGGCGCGAGCGAAGGCAGCGTTCGCCCCGGGCAGGTCCGAAGAGACGCGAAGCGCATTCGCGAGGAACGCCGTCACCCAGCCGAGCAGCCGGGAACGCCAGGCTTCCGGGCCAGGTGCCAGCTCGGCCACCCGCACGGCGAGCCGGGCCAGCTCCAGGGCCCGCTTCGCATCGGCGGCTGCCGCCCTGGCGCTCTCCTCAGCGAGCCGCTCAGCCAAACCCCAGGTCTGGAACTCCCGAGCCTTCTCCACGAGCAGCCGCCGCCTTTCGGCGGGTAGCTCCCGGAGCCGCTTCCAGAGCCGGGCCGCGGCGCGGCGATCCTCGCGGGCGTTCCGGGTCCGCAGATGCCCTACGACCTGCCGCTCCAGCAGCTCGACCGTCTCCAGACCCACCCGGGTGGCCGTCCGGCGGATGCGCCCGCGCTGGACCGGGGTGGGATCGACGGGCGTGCGCGGCTCCGGCGCCGGGGCCGTCCCCTGGAGCCCGAGGAGCACCGAGCCGACGTCCTCCGGGCCGCAGCCCAGGGCCGCGGTCAAGCTCGCCATCTCCTCCGGGGTCGGCGCGCTCTGGCCGGCCTCGATCCGGGAGAGCCGCCGCCGCGGGAGGCCCGCGCGCGCCGCCAGGGCGTCCTGGGTCCAGCCGCGCGACCGGCGCAGGGCGGTCACGCTCACGCTTTCGAACGGCGGAATCTTGGGCGGCATGTCCTTCCCTCGTCGTCAATGTTCCCTGAAAAGAAGAGTAGCCGCAAGCCCTGTTTTTGGGACAGGGAAAAATTCACCTGCAAAGTACGCAGGCAAATGCTGCGCTCGGCGTCATGGGAGCGGGAGTTTCACGATCTCCGGATCCGCCCCGCGCTATCCCCGCCTATCCTCCCCGGCCATGACGGAAGCGAAGCCACAGACACCCGAAACCGCCGTCGCCCAGGCTCTCCTGGCGGACGTCGTGCGGCAGCTCAAGGTCCTCCACTACATGCTCCTGGGAATCGCCGCGAGCCTGCCCCTGGGGGATGCCGCCGCCTTTCAGATCCGGGCGGACATCGAGTGCGTGCTGACGGACTCGCTCGCCCCCGCCATCACCAGCCTGGAGCAGGCGGGGCATCCCCCGGCGCCCGATCCGGCCGCTGCCACGGAGGACTAGATGGAGCGCATCGACTATGAGGCGGTCTTCGAGCGGGTGATCGCCGGCCTGCCGGAGCTGGTCCGCCAGGTCGAGAAGCAGCGAGAAGAGGCGGCGGGACTCCTGGCGGAGGTCCGGAGCCTTCCCCCGGAGCGGCGGCGGTTCGCCGCGAAAGACCCCCGTTTCGACAATCCCCTTCCGGTCGAGCTCCTTCTCGACGCGTGCGCGGACGCCCGCCGGCGAGCACCGGCCGAGGCCGAGAGCTTCGCGCGGCTCGCCGAGGCGCTCGCCGCGCTCCACACGTGATCGTGAAGAAATCGCGCTTCGACGCCACCACGGGAGCACCCGTGTCTTTCATGGATCGGCCTCGCTTAAAAATTAGGCCTACCGACCTAACGTCCGTACCCCGACCGAGGACTTTTACTCGGGCGGAACACGTGTATAGGCTCTCGTTATGTCCAACGACGACCTCGCGGTCACACTTTCCATCCTGCGCAATATTCGCCGGTGGAGCCAGAGCGAGCTGGCCGAGGCGGCCGGGGTGACCAACAGCGCTATCTCCGACTATGAACGGGGCAAGGTCGACCCGCAGACGCAGACGCTGCAGAAGCTCGTCCGCGCCCTCGGCCTCCCCCTCTCGGCCCTCGACCAGACCCAGTCCTTCATCCAGATCATCCGCGCCCAGATGGATACGGGCGACCCCCGGCTCGCCCAGGGCGAGGGCGGGAACCAGGCCTTCTCGAACGCCGCCGCCCTCTCCCCCAAGGAGCGCGAGGTGCGGGCCGAGATCGCCCAGATCGCCTCCGAAGGGGGCCGCTTCGCCTCGCGCCTCACCCGGCTCATGCTCGAGCTGATGGCCGGCAGCCCGAAGCTCGACGAGTGAAGGAGGACGACCGATGGCTTCCCTACCCAGGCGTATACTTTCGACCATGGCAACCGACATCCTCCCCGTCGAAGCTCTCGCGGAAGGCTTGGTCTCCCCCGCCTCGACGCTCGGCCCCTATCGCCGGGCGGACTACGAGCGGCTGCCGGACGAGCCGCGCCACGAGCTTCTCTACGGGAGGTTCTACTTGAGCCCCAGCCTGCTGTTCCTCCACCAGCTCATTATTTCGTACATCCTCCAGAGGCTGGGGCAGATCGCCCGCGAGACCGGGGGGAGCGCCGTCACCGCGCCCATGGACGTCTACCTCTCGGACCATACGGTCGTCCAACCGGACATCATCTATCTCACGCCCGAGCGAACGGCGTTGGTGCGCGATCGGATCGAAGGCCCCCCGGACCTGGTGGTCGAGGTGCTCTCGCCGAGGACGGCGCGGCGGGACCGCGGAGAGAAGCTCCGGGCCTACGCCGATCTCGGGGTGCGCGAGTACTGGCTCGCCGACGGGATGGCGCGGCAGATCGAGTTCCTCGTCAACCGTGACGGCCGGTTCGAGGTCGCCCTGCCGATCGACGGGATCTACCGCTCCGAGGTCTTCCCCGAGATCACCCTCGATCTCGCCGACCTCTGGAGCGAAGTCGAGAAGCGCACGCCGGGTATCCCCGAAACCCCGTAGGCCCGGACGGTTGGGCGGATGGGTGGGCTGGTGTAGCATAGAGGCCAGCCTTTTCCCCCCAACCCATCGGAGACCCTATGTCGACCCCCCTGTCGCCGCCCCGGGACCAGCGCCCCTCTGCGCGCCGCTGGCACTGGAAGGATGCCGTCATCGCCCTCCTATCGATCCTGCTCGTCGCCGTTTCCTCCTTCGCCTTCAAGGACCGCCTGGCCTCGGCCGGGAGCTGGTTCCGGTCGACGGGAACCGCGGGAGAGGGAGAGAAAGTCGCGGTGTTCCAGGTCAACATCGACCACCAGCATCGCGCCTGGGTCGACGTCCTCTTCGACCGGCCGCTCGGCCAGGGCAAGCAGGGGGAGGTCATCGATCCGCCGCCGGCGACGATCGAGCCGGCGGTCGGCGGCTTCTGGAAGTGGCAGGACTCGAACGCGCTCCGCTTCCTGCCCAGCGGCGGCTTTCCCATGGCCTCCGAGTACACCGTCACCCTGCTGCCCGAGAAGCTCCTCAAGAAGGGCCAGGTGTGGAGCGGCGACACGACGTTCAAGGTCTCGACCGAGAAGTTCGTCGTCGAGGGGGTCGACTCCCGCGAGGAGCCGGCGATCGAGGGCAAGGGGAAGGTCACCTTC
>JAXDLD010000493.1:0-4781 GCA_034666805.1 Acidobacteriota bacterium | reverse complement strand
GCAGACGATGTGGTGGAGAGTGAGGAGCGCCGCGTGCTCGGCGGGCCCCTGCCGCAGGAGGACCACCCGCAGCAGCGGGCCGGCGGCGAGGTCGAAGGGGAGCCGCGCGAGGGCCCGCGACAGGTCGCGGGCCTCGCCCTCGCGCCGTCCCGCAGGCAGGCCGGTCAGCTCGACGAGCGGCAGGGCGACCCGCGGCTCCGGGTCGATCACCTGTACCGGCCGGTGACCCTGGCGGGCGAAGGTGGTGCGGAGCGCCTCGTGGCGCCTTACGACCGCCACGAAGGCGGCGGCGAGGGCCGCCGGGTGGAGCGCGCCCCGGAGGTGGACGAGGCCCGGTACGTTGTAGACCGCGCCCCCCGGCTCGAGCTGGTCGAGGAACCAGAGCCTCTCCTGGGCGAAGGAGAGCGGCAGCTCGTCTCCCCGGGGGGGAGGAGGCAGGGGCCTTACGGGCGGAGCGGTGGTCCCCCCGGCTGCCGTGATCGCCGCCGCCAGGCCGCGCACGGTCGGATGTTCGAAGAGGGTGGAGAGCGGCACCTCCACCCCGAGCGCCGCGCCCAGACGCGTGACCAGCCGGGTGGCCAGGAGGGAGTGGCCGCCGAGCTCGAAGAAGTCGTCCTCCGCCCCCACCCGCTCGCGGCCGAGGACCGCCGCCCAGGAGGCGGCGAGCGCCTCTTCGAGCGGCCCGCTCGGGGGGGTGGCCGCGGCGGAGGGCGCGAGCGCGAGAGCGGCGAGCGCCTTCCGGTCCGCCTTGCCATTGGCCGAGAGCGGCAACGCCGGGAGGAAGACGTAGACCGCGGGCACCATGTGCGCGGGGAGGCGCGAGGCGAGAGCCGCGCGGAGGGTGGCCGCCGTCCACTCCCCCCTCCCGGCGCTCAAGGAGACGTAAGTCACCAGCCGCAGGTCGCCCGGCCGCTCCTCGCGGGCGAGGACCGCCGCCTCGCGCACCCCGGGGAGGGCGAGGAGCGCCGCCTCGATCTCCCCGAGCTCGACGCGGAAGCCGCGCACCTTGACCTGGTGGTCGATCCGGCCCAGGAAGTCGAGGCGGCCGTCCCAACGCCAGCGCACGAGGTCGCCGGTGCGGTAGGAGCGCTCCCCCGGGAGGTCCGCGAAGGGGTCGGGAACGAAAGCCGCGGCGGTCAGGTCGGGGCGGCCGAGGTAGCCGCGCGCCAAACCCACCCCGCTCACCCGGAGCTCGCCGGGTACGCCCACGGGTGCCGGTTCCCCGAACGCCCCGACGACCGCCACCCGGAGGCCGTCGAGCGGCCGGCCGATGGCCGGCGTTCCGGGGCCGGCCGGCGGGACCGCTTCGAAGGTCGTCACCACGCTGGCCTCGGAGGGGCCGTAGTGGTTGATCACCGGGAACGGGAGGCCCGGTGCGGGGGCCCGGTGCAGGCGGTCGCCGCCAACTTGGAAAGCCCTGAGGCGGGAAGGCGCGGCGGCCTCGCCGCTCTCCACGAGGTCGAGCACGGCCTCCGCCAACGGGGTGGGAAGGAAGGCGAGGGTCGCTCGGGTCTCGTCCAGCCAGCGCGCCAGGGCCGCGGGGGCCAGGCGGACCTCGGGGCTGGGGGCGACCACGGATGCCCCGGCGGTGAGGTAGGGCCAGGTCTCGAAAACCGCGGCGTCGAAGGCCGGATTGGCGATCAGGGTGGCGCGATCGGCGGCGGTCACGCCGTAGTACGCGCGGTACCAGAGGACCAGGTTGGTGAGGCCGGCGTGGGGGACCTCCACCCCCTTGGGCCGGCCCGTCGAGCCCGAGGTATAGACGACGTAGGCGAGGCTCTGCGGGCTCGAGAAGATCGGCGGCGGCGGCGCGGCCTCCTCCCCCTCCCCGGGGTCGTCGAGCGGGAGGACCGCCGGAGCCCCGGCCGCCGCGAGGCGCGCCGCGAGCTTCCCTTCCGCCAGGGCGACGGGCGCCCCGCAGTCGGCGAGGAGGAAGGCGAGCCGCTCCTCCGGGGTCTCGGGGTCGAGCGGCACGTAGGCGCCCCCGGCCTTGAGCACCGCGAGGGCACCGACCACCCGCGCCGGCGCGCCCGCCGCGCAGACTACGACCCGCGCCTCCGGGCCCACCCCGGCCTCGCGCAGGCGGCGGGCCAACCGGTTGGCGTGGGTCTCGGCCGCGCCGTAGGTGAGGACCTCGCCCCCCGCCGACACCGCGGCCACCGCCGCGGGGGCGCGGCGCGCCCAGACCGCGAACTGCTCGTGGACCGGGAGGCCGCCCCGCGCGTCGCCGGCGCTCCGCCCCCACTCGCCGAGGAGCTGGGCGCTCTCCCCCGCCGTGAGCATCGGCAGCTCGGCGGCTGGCCGCGTGAGGCCGCCCTCGGCGATGACGGCCCGGGAGATGGCGGCGAGGAGGGTGACGAGATGACCGGCGAGGCGCCGCACGGTGACCTCCTCGAAGAGGTCGCGGGCGTACTCGATCGTCCCGGCGAAGGTGCCGCCCGCGGGGGCGAGGTCGACGGTCAGGTCGAACTTGGCCGCCGGGTGGAGGGTGGGGAGGAGCGTCACCGAGAGACCGGGGAGGGCAAGGGGGGGCACGGACGCGGTCTGCAGCGAGAGGACGACCTGAAAGAGGGGGCTCGCGGCGAGGTTCCGCTCCGGCACCAGCTCCTCGACCAGCGACGCGAGGGGGACCTCCTGATGGGCGTAGGCGCCCAGGGCCGTCTCGCGCGAGCGGGCGAGGAGCTCGCTCAAGGTGGGGTCGCCGGAGAGGTCGGCGCGGAGCGGCAGGGTGTTGACGAAGAAGCCGATCAGCCCTTCGACCTCGGGGCGGGTGCGCTGGGCGAGAACCGAGCCGAGAACGAGGTCGTCGCGGCCGGCGTGGCGGCCCAGCACGGTGGCCAGGGCGGCGAAGAGAACCATGAACGGCGTCGCCGCGAGCTCCCGGGCGACCCGGGAGACCCCTTCCGCCACCGCGGACGGCAGGGCGAGGGGAACGGCGGCGCCACGGAAGCTCGGCGCCGCCGGGCGAGGCCGGTCGGCAGGCAGGTCGAGGAGGGCCGGCGCCCCGGCGAGGCGCTCCCGCCACCAGGCGAGGAGCGCCTCTCGGGCCAGCCGGCGGCGCTGCCAGAGGGCGAAGTCCGGGTACTGGACCGGCAGCTCCGGCAGGGCCGGGAGGCGTCCCGCGAGCTGGGCGCCATAGCACTCCCCGACTTCCCGCACCAGGAGGCCCATCGACCAGCCGTCGGCGACGATGTGATGGACGTTGAGGATGAGGAGGTGGACCTCCGGGGCGAGTCGGAGCAGTCCGGTACGCAGGAGCGGCCCGCGGGCGAGGTCGAAGGGACGCGCCGCCTCCGCCGCCGAGAGGGCCCGGGCCGCCGGTTCCCCGACCGGCCCGGGCAGGCCGGCGAGGTCGACGACCGGCAGGGGCACGGGCGCGGGGGGCGCGATTGCCTGGGCCGGCCCGGGAGCGAAGGTGGTGCGCAGGGACTCGTGGCGGGCGGCCACCTGGGTGAAAGCGGCGGCCAGGGCCGGGGCCGACAGCTCTCCCTCCAGGCGGAGGGCGGCGTGGATGTTGTAGAGCGCGCTCCCAGGCGTCAGCCGATCGAGGAACCAGAGGCGCTCCTGCTCGAAGGAGAGCGGGAGCGGCCCCTCCCCCGGCATCCGCGGCAGGGGACCGGGGACGGCCTCCGGCCGGGCGGCGGCGAGCCGGAGGGCGAGCTCGGCCACGGTCGGCGCTTCGAAGAGGGCGCGGACCGGCAGCTCGACGCCCAACTCGCGGCCGATCCGCGCCACCACCCGGGTGGCGAGGAGCGAGTGGCCGCCCAAGTCGAAAAAGCGGTCGTCCCTCCCCACCCGCTCGACCCCCAGGAGCTCGGCCCAGATCCCGGCCAATAGCGCTTCGGCGGGCGTGCGCGGGGGGACGTAGCGGTCGGGCTCCCCCGCGGCTTCCGGAGAGACTTGGGCCAGGGCCCGGCGGTCGACCTTGCCGTTCGGGTTCAAGGGGAGCTCCGGGAGGAGGACGAAGGCCGCCGGCACCATGTACCCGGGGAGCCTTTGCCGGAGATGGTCCCGCAGCCCGTCCACGGTGAGCGCCGCGCCGGGCCGGGCGGCGGCGTAGGCCACCAGCCGCTTGTCCCCGGAGTTGTCCCCGGAGCGCTCGGCGCGCACCAGGACCGCCGCCGCCGCCACCTCCGGATGCCCGGCGAGGACCGCCTCGACCTCCCCGGGCTCGATGCGGAAGCCCCGGATCTTGACCTGGTCGTCGATCCGCCCGAGGTACTGGATCTCCCCCGTGGTCAGGAAACGGGCCAGGTCGCCCGTCCGGTAGAGCCGCTCCCCGGGCTCCCCGAAGGGATCGGGGCGGAAGCGGTCGGCGGTCAGATCCGGGCGCTGGAGATAGCCCCTGGCCAAGCCGTCGCCGCCGGTCACCAGCTCGCCGGGCACCCCCACCGGTACGGGCCGGTCCGCCGGGTCGAGCAGATAGACCCGGGTGTTGGCGATCGGCCGGCCGATGGGAACCGGCCCGGCCGAGCCCTCGACCCGCGCCCCCTCGACTGTCCAGCAGGTGGTGAAGGTCGTCCCCTCGGTTGGGCCGTAGCCGTCGATCAGCTGGGTGCCGGGGAGCCCGCGCGCCGCCCGCGCCAGATGGACGGGCGAGAGGGCGTCGCCGCCGGCCAGGAGCTGGCGGACGGGTGTGAGGCCCGGGAGGTTCTCCTCGACCATCTGGTGGAAGAGACCCGCGGTCAGCCAGAGGGTGGTCACCCCGTGGCGGGCGAGCGCCTCGCCGAGGCCGGCCAGGGTCGGCACTTCCGGCGGCATGAGGACCAGACGGCCGCCGT
>JAXDLD010000492.1:0-15464 GCA_034666805.1 Acidobacteriota bacterium | reverse complement strand
CCGTCAGGTACTCGGCCATCGCCGGGCTGTCGAGGAGCTTCTTCGGGCTCTGGTTGTAGCGCCTCACCTCCTTCTCGAACAGGCGCCGGCCGATCTCCATCGCCCGCTGCTTCTGCTGGGTGTTCAGCCACTGGCGGATCTTCGACTTGGCGCGCGGGGTCTTGACGAAGGTCAGCCAGTCCCGGCTCGGGTTGCGGTTCGGGCTGGTGAGGACCTCGACCATGTCGCCGTTCGAGAGCGGCGTCCGCAGCGGGACGAGCTTGCCGTTGACCCGCGCCCCGGCGCAGTGGTGGCCCAGGTCGGTGTGGACCTTGTAGGCGTAGTCGAGCGGCGTCGCCCCGCGCGGGAAGGAGAAGACCGCCCCCTTGGGGGTGAAGACGTAGACCTCGTCCGGGTAGAGGTCCATCTTGAGGGTGGTCATGAAGGTGCGCGGGTCCTGCACGTCCGTCTGCCACTCCAGGAGCTGGCGCAGCCAGAGGATGTTGGGATCGGAGGGGCGCGGCTCGACCTTCCCCTCCTTGTAGCGCCAGTGGGCGGCGATCCCCTCCTCGGCGATCAGGTCCATCTCGCGGGTGCGGATCTGCACCTCGAAGGGCTGCCCCTTCTCCCCCACCACCGTCGTGTGCAGCGACTGGTAGAGGTTGGGCTTGGGCATCGCCAGGTAGTCCTTGAACCGCCCGGGGATGGGCCGCCAGCTCTGGTGGACCACCCCCAACGCCGCGTAGGTGTCCTTGATGGTGCCGGTGACGATGCGGAAGGCGAGATAGTCGTAGAGCTGCGAGATGTCGATCCCCTGGCGGCGGAGCTTCTCGTAGATCGAGAAGTAGCGCTTGACCCGGAAGCTGATCTCGGCCTCGATCCCCGCCGACTCCAGGGACTTGACCATCTTGTCGCGGATGCGCTCCATGGCCTCCTGGCCGAGCTTCATCTTCTCCGACACCTTCGAGTGCAGCTCGGCGAACTGGTGGTGGTAGAGATGGAAGAAGGCCAAGTCTTCCAAGTCTCCCTTGACCCGCGCCATGCCCAGCCGATGGGCGATCGGCGAGTAGATCTCCAGGGTCTCGCGCGAGATCCGGCGCCGGGAGTCGACCGGCATGTGCTCCAGGGTCTGCATGTTGTGCAGCCGGTCGGCGAGCTTGACGACGATCACCCGGATGTCCTTGGCCGAGGCGAGGATCATCTTCCTGAAGGTCTCCGCCTGCGCCTCGTCCCGCCGCACGTACTCGTGGCGGCCGATCTTGGTCACCCCGTCGACCAGCTCGGTGATCTCGGCCCCGAAGGTCGAGTCGAGCACCTCCCGCGTCGTCAGGGTGTCCTCCAGCACGTCGTGGAGGAGGCCGACGGCGACGCAGGTCTGGTCGAAGTTCAGGTCGGCCAGAATATAGGCGACGCTTAAAGGATGGGTGAGGAACGGCTCCCCCGAACGCCGCACCTGGTCCTGGTGCATGCGCTCGGAGAACTCGTAGACCGAGGTCAGGAACTCGCGGTCGACCTTGCGTCCGTGCGAGGCGAGGCAGTCGAGGACGTCCTCCAGGGACATCACCGGCCGCGAAGGCACCGGTGGCGGCAGGCTCTTGGTCGCGCTCGGCATTTTGGGGCGGGCCCGCCGGGAGAGCGGCGGGCTCGATTGAGTCAACAAGTATAAGGGAGGGTTTCGTTCCCGCTTCGATTCCGAGCCCAAAAGACGACGCCCGGCTCGCGCCGGGCGTCGTCAGGGGGTTGGAGCAGGGCGGGGCCCCGGCTTTTAGCGCCGGCGGCCGGCCACCCGGGTGGGACGGTTGGGCGCCGCCGGCCGGGGCTCGCCGGGCTGCGCGACCGGCGGGGTGGAACGGGAGGCCGGCGCGGGTACCCCCTTCGCCGTCGCCGCCGCGGCGGCGGCCGGACCGCCCTTGCGGAGACGGCCCTGGCTGCCGAAGAGCTGCTCCCAGAGGAGGGCGAACGGGCTCGCCACGTAGATCGACGAGTAGGTCCCGACGATGATGCCCACCGTCATGACGAAGGCGAAGCCGTGCAGCACGTCGCCGCCGAACACCAGGAGGGCGGCGACGGTCAGCATGGTTAACCCTGAGGTCATGACCGTCCGCGACAGGGTCTGGTTGATCGACTCGTTCATGATCTCGATCAGCGGCTTCCGGCGGTTCTTCCGCATGTTCTCGCGCATGCGGTCGAAGATGACCACCGTGTCGTTGACCGAGTAGCCGATGAGGGTCAGGAACGCCGCGATGGTCGTCAGGTTGAACTCGTAGCCCATCAGGGTGAAGAGCCCGAGGGTCACCAGCACGTCGTGGATACAGGCCATGATGGCGCCGATGCCGAAGCGCGGCTCGAAGCGGAAGCCGATGTAGAGCAGCATGCCGAGGAGCGAGGCGAAGACCGCCCAGAGACCCTGGCTCCTAAGCTCCTTGCCGACTTGCGGGCCGACGTGCTCGACCCCGATGACCGTGAAGGCGCCCAAAACCGTCCGCGCCTTCAGGGCCTCGATGTCCGCCGGGCTTACCCCCTTGCCGGCGGCGAGCTGGTCCCAGGAGGCGAAGAGCACGTCCTTTTTGCGCTCCGACTGAATGGCGTTGGCCACTCCCGTGTAGTGCTCGGAGGCCTTGTCCGGCCCCTGGGCCAGCACGTGGTCGGGGTCAGCCTGGAGAAGGATCTGCGCCACCTGCTCGGCGCCCACCCGGTTCAGGTCGACCTTGCCGGCATTCCCCGGGTTGAAGCTCTTGTCGAAGGCGCTCTCGATCCGCTCGCGGGTCCCGGACTCGTTCTTGACCTG
Organism: Acidobacteriota bacterium; assembly: GCA_034666805.1. Taxonomy (GTDB): domain Bacteria; phylum Acidobacteriota; class Thermoanaerobaculia; order Multivoradales; family UBA5704; genus DASQPA01. Next base: position 12,697 of record JAXDLD010000492.1, on the reverse strand, counting down.
CGCCGTCTTGATGATGGCCTCGTTCGAATCCTGGCCGCCGAAGCGCTGGATCTGGGCGCCGCCCAGGCCCTGGGTCTCCAGGATGCGGCGCAGGTTGTCGATCTGTGGCTTGTCCTTGAAGCGCAGCTCCATCTGGGTGCCGCCGGCGAAGTCGATGCCGAGGTTGATGTGCCGGCCCTCGAGGCCGAGGATGGCGAGGACGCCGCCCAGCACGAGGAGCAACGAGGCGACGATCCAGAACTTCCGCCACTTCATGAAATCGAAGTTGGTGTCCTGGAAGAGCCGGGTCATCGTCAGGTTGTGCACCCAGCGGCGCGACAGCCAGAAGTCGAAGATCCATTTGCTGACGAAGACCGCGGTGAAGAGCGACGCGATGAGGCCGATCGTCAGGGTGACGGCGAAGCCCTTGATCGGGCCGGTGCCGAACTGGAAGAGGAAGAGGGCCGAGACGATCGTCGTCACATGGGTGTCGATGATCGAGCTGAAGGCCCGCTCGAACCCCAGATCGATGGCCGAGCGCAGCGTTCGCCCCGCTCGCATCTCCTCCCGAATCCGCTCGAACACCAGGACGTTGGCGTCGACCGCCATGCCGATCGTCAGGATGATGCCGGCGATGCCGGGGAGGGTGAGGGTCGAGTGGAACGCCCCCATGCCGCCGAAGACGATGAGGACGTTCAAGAGCAGCGCCATGACGGCGTTGACCCCGGAGAGGTGGTAGACGAGGAGCATCGTCAGGATGACGAGCGAGGTGCCGATGACGCCGGCGAGCAGGCCCTGCTGGATCGAGTCGCGGCCGAGGGAGGGCCCGACCGTCCGCTCCTCCAGGTAGGTCAGGCCGGCCGGCAGGGCGCCGGAGCGCAGAGCGGTCGAGAGGTCCTGCACCTCCTCGGTCGAGAAGTGACCTTCGATGACCCCGGAGTCGCTGATCTTCGACTTGATGACCGGCGCCGTGACGACGCGGCCGTCCAAGACGATGGCGAGACCGGTGCCGACGTTGGCCGCGGTGGCGGCACCAAAGACCTCGGACCCGGCGGGGGTCATGCTGAAGGCGACCACCGGCTCCTGGAACTGGCCCTGGCTGGGCCGCGCGTCCTTCAATTCCCGGCCGGTCATCACCCGCTTCTTCTCGACCGCCCAGAACTGCTTGCCGGTGACGTTCTTGTTGGCGTCGCGGAGGTCGCCCTCGAGGATCTCGACATCCGGCGGGACCTGGCCGCCGAGGGCGTCGATCACCGCCTGCCGGGTCGGCAGGGCCGGGCTCCCCGCCTTCGGCATCCGGGTCAGCCGGAACTCGAGGAAGGCCGTGTTCTTGATCAGCCGGCGCACGCGCTCGGGGTCGTCGACGCCGGGCAGCTCGACGACGATGCGGTTGCCCGTCGCCTCCTGGATCACCGGCTCGGTGACGCCGAACTGGTTGACCCGGTTGTCGATCGTCGTCTTCGCCTGGGAGACGGCGAGCTTCTCGTTGGCGTGGACCGCCGTCGTCGACATCTCGTAGGCGAGGCCCGGGGCGCCCTTGCGCGTCTGGTAGTCGCGGAAGGAGTCCTCGACCAGCTTGACGACCTGGTCGCGGTTGGCCTCGGTCGCGCCGGTGACCTCGAAGCCGGTGTCGCCCACCCGGTGGGCGGCGACGCCAGCGAAGCCCTTGTCCGAGGCGAGACGGGTCAGGCGGTCGACGTCGTTGTCGACCGTGGCGCGAAGGGCGTCGACGGTGTGGACCTGGAGGACCAGGTGCATGCCGCCCTGGAGGTCCAAGCCTAAGTTGATCTTGTTCTTGGGCGGATAGGCGAGGGCGATGGCCGAGAGGACCACCGCGAGGATCAGGAGCCCGCGCCCGAGCAGCTTGCGTTTCATGACTTACCCCCTGTATTGCCGTCCCCCTCGAGGCCGGTGATCGCCGATCTGGCGACTCGAAGCTTGACGTTGTCGGCGACCTTGAGCACGACGACCGTCGGGTCGATGGCGGCGATCTCGCCGTAGAGCCCCCCCGTCGTCACCACCCGGTCCCCCTTCTTGAGGCTCTCGACGAGCGTCTGGACGGCCTTCTGGCGCTTGCGCATGGGAACGACGAGGAGAAAATAGAAGATGGCGAAAATGGCGACCATGGGCACCATGCCGAGCCACGTGCTCGCCCCGCCGCCGGTCCCGCCGGCGCCGCCCTGGAATGCCAGTAAGAAGACGCTACTACTACTCATCTGTACCCCCGCCAGACGGCCTGGCTCACGAAGGTTCCTCTTGGGGAGTGAAACGGGTGGCGTGTCGTGCTGCCAAGTCCGTTAGCGTATCGAGCATTATAGACTGCCGGACCTCGGCCATGAAGTCAAGGTAGAAGCGCAGGTTGTGGAGGGTGGCGAGGACCTTCGCCGTCAGCTCGCCGGAGCGCTCCAGGTGGTGGAGGAAGGCGCGCGAGAGCCGCGAGCAGAGCGGGCAGGAGCAGGCGGGATCGGGCGGCCGGGGGTCGTCCTTGTACCTCGCGTTGCGGATCTTTAGCACCCCGTCGCGGGTGAAGAGAACACCGTGGCGAGCGTTCCGGGCCGGCAGGACGCAGTCGAAGAGGTCGACCCCGCAGGCCACGGCGTGGAGGATGTCCGCCGGGTAGCCCACCCCCATGAGATAGCGCGGCCGGTCGGCCGGGAGCGCCGGAGCGGTCCACTCGACGGCCGCCCGCCGGATCTCCGCCGGCTCTCCCACCGAGACCCCGCCGATGGCATGGCCGTCGAAGCCGGCGCCCGCGAGATCCGCCGCCGCCTGGAGCCGGAGGTCCTCGAAGCCGCTCCCCTGGACGATCCCGAAGAGGGCCGAAGGTCCCCGCGAGGCCTCCCGGGCGCGGAGGGCCCAGCGGCGGGTCCGCTCCCAACTCGCCGCCGCCGCCTCCCGGGTCACCGGCCAGGGGGGGCACTCGTCCAGGACCATGGCGACGTCGACCCCCATCCGCTCCTGCATGGCGACGACGCTCTCCGGGGTGAAGCGGGCGGGCGAGCCGTCCAGGTGGCTCTTGAAGGTCACCCCGTCCTCGTCGATGGCGCGGAGGCCGCCCAGGCTCCAGACCTGGAAGCCGCCGCTGTCGGTCAGGATCGGCCGCTCCCAGCCGGCGAAGCGGTGGAGCCCGCCGAGCCGCTCGACGACGTCGATCCCCGGCCGCAGCGAGAGGTGGTAGAGGTTGGCGAGGAGGATCGACGCCCCGGCCTCCTCCAGCGCCTGCGGGGTCACCCCCTTGACGGCGCCCAGGGTCCCCACGGGCATGAACGCCGGAGTCTCGACGACCCCGTGCGCGGTCGTCAGCCGGCCGCGCCGGGCCGCGCCCAAGGTGGCCAGGATCTCGAAGGAGAGGATGGCGTCAGCGCCCCGAGTCCTTCTTCGTCTTCTGGTCGAGGTCGATGACCCGGGTCTCGACGCCCTGGGGGATCTTGAGCACGAAGCGCTCGCCGGGGATGGGGGCGTTGACCTTGACGTCCTTGAACTGGTACTCCGTGGCGTCGCCGCTCCCCTCGACGTAGCGCAGGCGCGCGGGGAGGAAGGTCTCGGGATCGAACCAGATCGTCATCGCCTTCACCCTTTTCGCGATCCGCGCCAGCTTGGGGGTGAGGTCGAGCTGGTAGGGGTCGCTCGCCCTGTCCGGCACCTTCAAGGTCATGCTGAAATATTCGAGGAGGTTCTGCATCGAGCCGCTCGCCCCCATGTACTTGAGCACCTGGTTCGAGTAGCGGCCGATCTTCAGCCGCTCGGCCTTCTTCAGGTCGCGGTACCAGGTGGTCATCTCGCCGCCGTCGATCAGGACCGAAATCGGGTTGGGGGAGGTGTACTCCCAGCGCACCCGGTCGGGGGCGGCGTAGTCGAAGGTGCCGGCCGACTGCTCGGCGGAGACCAGAAGCGAGCTCTCCCGCTTCTGGACGAAGTGCGCCTCCAGGGTCTTCATGTCCTGCTGCTGGAGCCGGACCCGCTCCATCAACGCCTGGAGCCGCTGGGTGCCGGAGAGGCCGGGGGCCCGCGGGTCGGGCTTGCCGGCCGTCGAGGCCTTGGCGGTGTTGGCCTTTGTGGCAGCTGTGGCAGCGCCAGCGGCGTAGGCGGCCGGGGCGAGGGATAGGAGGGACAGGAGGACCAGGAGGGTGAGGCCAGGGCGCTTCATATGGACACCGCGTTTCTATTCGCGAGAGGGTAGGGGCGGCAGGCACGCATCGAGTCCCATGGTACCGTCCCGCCCCCTGCCGTGCAAGGCGGTGGGCGGCGATCGCGCAGGGACTCCTCGGCAGGACTACGGAGGGTAAGGGAGGGGGACCCAGAGACGCTAACTTAGGTGGTTTCTCCCTCCTACCCCGCCGCCGCCAGCCGGGGGGCCGGCGGGACCGGAGCCCGCGTCGGCCGGCGCTCCCCCACCTGCTGCCGCCACATCGCGTAGTACAGCCCCTTCTTCTCCAGCAGCTCCGAGTGCCGGCCGGCCTCGACGATCCGCCCGTGCTCCAGGACGTGAATGCGGTCGGCGTGAAGGACCGTCGACAGGCGATGGGCGATCAGGATCGTCATCACCTGCTCGGAAGCCACCTCGCGGATGGTCTCGGTGATCTCCTCCTCGGTCAACGAGTCGAGCGAGGAGGTCGCCTCGTCGAAGACCAGGAGGCGCGGCCGGCGGAGCAGCGCCCGGGCGATCGAGAGGCGCTGCTTCTCGCCGCCCGAGACCTTGACTCCCCCCTCGCCGATCACCGTGTCGAGACCGCGGTCGGCGCGAGAGAGAAGGCTGTCACAGGCGGCTTTCTGGAGCATCTCCAGGCACTCGGCGTCGGTGGCGGCCGGATTGACGAAGAGGAGGTTCTCGCGGATCGAGCCGGAGAAGAGCTGGGTGTCCTGGGTGACGAAGCCGATCTGCGCGCGGAGCTCGTCTAAGTCGAGCGCCGTCCCCGGCTTGCCGTTGTAGAGGATCCGCCCGCGCTGCGGCGTGTAGAGGCCGACCAGGAGCTTGACGAGAGTCGTCTTCCCCGAGCCCGAGGGGCCGACGAAGGCGACCGTCTCGCCGCGGCCGATCGCGAACGAAATACCGGAGAGCGCCGGGGCGGCGGCGGTCTGGTGGGTGAAGCCCACCTCCTCGAAGGCGAGCTCGCCCAGCTCGCCCAGAGCCAGCGGATGCGCCGGCCGGGACTCGACCGGCATCGCCAGAATCGCCTGGAAGCTGTCGAGCGACGCCTCGGTCTCGCGGTAGGTGTTGATCATCGTCCCCAGGTCCTGGAGCGGCCCGAAGATGAAGAAGGAGTAGATGAAGAGGGAGAAGAACTGCCCGACCGAGATCCGCTGCGAGAAGATCAGGTAGAGCAGGAGGAAGAGGATCGAGGTGCGCAGAGCATTGACCGCCGTCCCCTGGATGAAGGAGAGGAGCCGGAGCGAACGGACCTTTCTGAGCTCGAGCTTGAGGATCTTGCCGGTGATCGAGTTGAGCCGCCCGATCTCCTGGCCGGCGAGGCCGAGGCTCTTGACCAGCTCGATGTTCCGGAGCGACTCGGTGGTCGACCCGGCGAGCGCCGTGGTCTCGGCGACGATCACCTTCTGGATCGTCTTGATCCGCTTCGAGAGCACCGAGCTTAAAATGCCGAGGATCGGCACGGTCAGAAGGAAGACCGGAGCGATGATCCAGTGCACCGAGAAGGCGTAGACCATGACGAAGACGACCCCGACGAGGGTCGTGAAGAGAGTGTTGACCGCGAGCGCGATCAGCTTCTCGACGTCGTTCCTCACCTTCTGGAGCTTGCCTAAGGTCTCGCCGCTCCGCTGGTCCTCGAACATCGAGTAGGGCAGCTCCAGCGAGTGGCGGACCCCGTCCGAGTAGAGCTCGGCCCCCAGTCGTTGGGTGATGACGTTGACGAAGTAGTCCTGGAAGTTCTTCGCTACCCGCGACACGAACGCCACCCCCACCGCCGCGGCGAGGAGGAGCGAGACGCCGCGGAAGAACTGGGCGGTCGTGTACTCCTTGTAGCGGGTGGCGTACTGGTCGATGACGTGGCGGAAGATGAGCGGGTCGAGGAGCGAGAACACCTGGTTGATCGCCGCGAGGATGAGGGCGAAGAGGACCAGCTTCCAGTAGTGGCGGAGATAGGAGTACAGGAGTCGCATGGGGCTCTATGGTAGCTGAAGACGCCATGGGCGGCCGGCAGTCCCGGGCTGGCCGCCTCTGGAGAGGGGATGTACACCATGCCGGCGTTTTACGGCGTAGAATGACGGCGGTATGGACAGAACGATGCTTCAACGGATCACGGTCGCGCCGAAGGGCAGCTTCTTCCTGTTCGGTGCCCGCGGTGTCGGCAAGAGCACCTGGGCTCGCGAGACCCTCGCCGGCGCTCACCGCTTCGATCTTCTCGACGAGGGGCTTTTTCAGAGTTTCCTGGCCGACCCGGCGTTGTTCGGAGCCGAGCTCCGGACGCTCGCGCCGGACAGCTGGGTGGTGCTCGACGAGGTGCAACGGATTCCCGGGCTCTTGAACGAGGTCCACCGCGCGATCGAGGAGCTACGGCTGCACTTCGCGCTGCTCGGATCGAGCGCCCGGAAACTCAAGACCGCGGGGACCAACCTGTTGGCCGGCCGGGCTCTATGGCGAACGATGTATCCCTTCGTGCCGCAAGAGCTGGGTGCCGCATTCGACCTCGAGAGCACCTTGCAGTTCGGCAGCATCCCTCTCGTCGTGGCGTCCGAGGATCGAGCCGCGACCTTGGCGGCCTATGTCCAGCTCTACCTCCGTGAGGAGATTCGCGGCGAAGCGTTGGTGCGAAATCTTCCGGGCTTCGTCCGCTTCCTCCCGATCGCCGCTCTCGCTCACGCCCAGGTCGTCAACGTCGCCGGAATCGCCCGCGATTCGGGCACCGCGCGAACCACCGTCCAGGGCTATCTCGAGATCCTCGAGGACACTCTTCTCGCCTGGCGGCTCGCGGCTTTCGAGACCCGGCTGCGGGTGCGGGAACGCAAGCACCCGAAGCTCTACTGGCTCGATCCCGGCTTGGTGCGCGCGGTCAAGAAGCAGCACGGCGCCGTGTCCGCCGAGGAGGCGGGCCCCCTGTTCGAAGGCTTTATCCACACCTTGCTCCGCGCCTACGGCGACACGGGCTCGCTGTTCGACGAGATCGCCTACTGGGCGCCGGCCGAAGCGCGGTCGGTCGAGGTCGATTTTCTCCTCCAGCGGGGCGGCGAGCACCTGGCCCTCGAAGTGAAAGCCGGGGCGCGCTTCTCGCCCGCCTGGCTGTCCGGCCTCACGGCGATCGGCGACCTGCCGCGGCTCGCACGGCGGGTCCTGGTCTACACCGGCACACGCGAGCTGCGCACTCCAGAGGGAATTGAGGTCTGGCCGCTCGCCAAGCTCCTCACCGTGCTGGCGGAAGGGACGCTCTGGCCTTGAGCCTCGGGCCGGTGGTGTCTCGCTCCGGCCGGGGCGGGACTCCCTACGGCGCCATGAACCCCAAATCCGGGTTGTTGAAACGGCTCAAGTTGGGAAACACCGTGGCCATGTCCGTCGAGGTGACCCCAAACCAGCGGGCGAGAGTGGCGCTGTACTCGTCGACCGAGGTGGTGGGGATCCAGCGACCCTGGCTGCCGGAGTCGTCGGGTCCGCCCTCGCTCAAGGTGGGAACCTTGCCGTAGATGTCGCCGCCGCGAACGGCGCCGCCCAGGCTGGAGCGAACGCCCCGACCTCCACTGGTTCGATCACGCCCGGGATCGTTTTCCAGGATCAAGGGGATTAACGTGGGGGTAAGGACGAGCGCGGTTCTTCACCCGAGGGCCGGGGCCAATCCTTTTCCGGAAGGGGAGGCCGATGTTCATCGGTCCGACGGTCGTGGGCGGGACCGGCGGACACTTCTCGGTAGCGCAGGTCTTCTACGTCCCCGATCCCACCGGGGGCAGCGCCTCGCTCAGCGAGTTCTACGATGTGTGCCGGGAGGACTTCATCCTAGGGCGCTGCCTCGAACGCCAACAGCTACGCCACGATCGCGGCGGTCCTCTTCGGCGACTTCGCGAACGCCTCGGACCTGCCGTGACGGGCCACCTCGATCGCGCGTCCTCTCCTGCGGGTGGGAAGTGGCTGGATCAAGGGGAGTACAGCGCTCTTGCAGCCCACCCGACCCGCCTTATACTACCAGAGGGCGGTCAGGTCACGAAACCTAGCCCCCACTCATGAGGACCCATCCATGATGAGATGGAACGACGGCCTAGAGGGCGCCGCTCTGCGGATTGCATCGACAAACGCATCTCCGCTCCGCATTGTTGCCGGGCCGGGCACTGGTAAGACTTTTTCGCTGATGCGGAGGGTCGCCCGCCTTCTTCAAGGCGGGGCCACGCCACAGCGTATCTTTGTCTCGACATTCACCCGGACCGCGGCGCGAGATCTTGAGGAGTCCCTTCGGCAGTTGGGCGTCGAAGGCGCCACAGCCGTGCGTGCTGGCACTATCCACTCCTTTTGTTTTTCGGTACTTGCACGAGAGGAGGTTCTCCTGGCGACAGGAAGAACCCCCCGTCCTCTCCTTGCAGCGGAAGAGCGATTTCTGCTGGAAGACCTTAAGGGGGCGCCCTTTGGAAATTTACGAGACTGCCGGAAGCTTCTCCAAGCCTTCAACGCCGCTTGGGCAAGACTACAGACTGAAGAGCCTGGCTGGCCCGCCGATGCCGTTGATCGAGAATTCGGGGCGGCTCTGGAGAGTTGGTTGCGCTTTCACAAAGGAATGTTGATCGGCGAAATCGTTCCGGTTACCCTTGGGTTTCTGAGAGACAACCCTGCGACTTCAGTGCTCAGTGCTTTCGATCATGTCATTGTGGACGAGTACCAGGATCTAAACCGTTCTGAGCAGATCTTGCTCGATGTCCTGGCCGCGAGTGGCCGCTTTACCTTGGTCGGCGACGAGGATCAATCAATCTACTCGTTCAAGCATGCTCACCCGGAAGGAATCACCCAATTCAAGGACGCGCACCCTGGAACTCACGATGAGAGTCTCGAAGAGTGTCGCCGATGCCCCCAGAGTGTAGTGATAATGGCAAATGCCCTCGTTCAATACAACCAGTACCGACAACCTCGGGTCTTGCAACTAAGGAGTGAAAACCCCATAGGCGAAGTACATGTTGTGCAATGGACCAGCGTAGAAGAAGAGGCAGCGGGTATCGCAGGGTTCATCAGGGCGCGTATCGCAGGACATATGGTCAGTGCTGGGAAAGTCCTTGTACTCGCACCACGGCGACAATTCGGCTATGCGATTCGGGACGCAATGAATGAGAAGGGAACGCCCGCTCACAGCTTCTTTCAGGAAGAGGCTCTGGATGGCGACCCGAAGAAGATGAACGAGAGCCAAGCCCAGCAGGCCGTCACACTGTTGAACCTACTGGCTGACCCGGATGACCGCGTTGCGCTTCGCTGCTGGTGTGGCTTTGGTAGCCCATCGCTTCGTAGTAGTGCATGGAAACGTCTCCGCCGCCACTGTGAGCAGACCGGGCAGGGACCGAGGGAGGCTCTTGAGCAGATGGTTCTGAAGGAGTTGACGCTTCCGAACTGCAGAGAGCTTGTTAGCCGCTTCGAGTTACTCCAGCAAAAGCTCTCGCAATTGACAACTCTTTCGGGCAATGACTTGATCGACAACCTGTTTCCTGCGGATCAGCAATGGGCTCATTCTCTTCGAGGGGCGGCCGAGACTCTCGACGAGAGCGATATCGATGCCCTCAAGCTTCGAGAGGGGGTTCGAACTGCGATTAGTCAGCCAGAGTTACCAGTCGATGTCGACTACGTTCGCGTGATGAGCCTCCACAAATCGAAAGGCTTGACGGCGGATCTAGTGGTAGTCGCTGGTTGTATTGAGGGCCTCATCCCTACGACTGATGACCAATTGTCGCTCGATGAGCAGGCGGCGAGACTCGAAGAGCAGAGAAGATTGTTTTATGTGGCAGTCACTCGCACTCGACAGACGCTGGTTCTTTCTAGCGTGACCCAATTGCCACGGAATCTGGCCTATAAGATGGGAGCACAAGTCGGCCCAGGCTTCACCCCCTCAGCCAGGACAGTTACGACCAGGTTCCTGAGTCAGTTAGGTCCTACAAGGCCGAGGGCCGTCAGCGGCCAAGTATTCTTACGAAGTCAGGGGCTATAAGGAGTGTGCTGCTTCCCTTGGAACATGACGGTCGCTTTGCCATTATGCATACCCGGAGACCGCGACAGGATACTCCCCTCTCTTACCTGGGTGGCGGCTCAGGCCAGGAGCGGGGGTCGTGGCTCTGCTTGGCGACCTGGGCTCGGCCGGAGTCGCTGAGAGGGCGGTGGATGTCGAGCTTGCCTGTGATAACAGCCCGTGCTAGTCTGTTATCATCATGATACGCACCCAGATCAGCCTGTCCGAAGAAGAGTACAGCGCTGCCAAGCGCGAGGCGGAGCGGCTCGGGATCTCTCTGGCGGAGTTGCTGCGCCGATCCCTGCGGGGTGTGCTGCCCGTGGACGAGTCGAAACCCTGGATGCGGTATGCGGGCATGGTCGAGTCGGGAGATCCGCACTCCAGCCGGCGGATCGACGACATCGTCTATGGCCAGAAGAGCTGAAGCCTACGTCGACACCTCGGCGTTGATTGCGTTCGGGGACCGCTCGGACAGCTACCACCTGCTCTTCCGGCGCCTGTTCGCCGAACCTCCTCCGCTCAAGACGACGGCGCTGGTCGTGACCGAAGGCCACGGCTGGTTCCTCAAGCGCTACGACCGCACGCGAGCGCTGCAGTTCCTGGCGATGATCGAGGACATGGGGTTCCTGGAGGTCCTGGCTGCCGGCGAGCAGGATCTCTCTCGGGCAACCGAGATCCTCCGCCGCTTCTCCGATCAGGATCTCACCCTGGTGGACGCCGTGGGTCTCCACGTGATGGCGGAGCACCGAATCGCGGCCTGCTGGTCGACGGACTTCCATCTGGGACTGACCGGTGTCCCACTCGTCATCCACGAGCGCTGAGAGCACATCATCGTCGGGTCCACCCTCGAGATCCCGTACCCTCGCCTCGGCGGCCGCGGCCTGAGTGTCCGGGAGGTAGACATCCTCCTACAACAGATTTGTTGTACTACAGTATTGTCGTGCAACGAGCGGGAGGAGAGGCTATGGATTGCTTCGATCGGGACCGCTAGGCGGAGAAGCTCTGGGGCTGCTTAAAGGAGGGGCGCAACGTGCTCATGTTGGCGCCTCGGCGCATGGTAAAACGGTCCTCCTGGAACGGCTGAAGTAAGAGGGCGCTAGCCAATCGCCTCCACCGCGCGTCATCCATATCCGCCTCGCTAGGCGCGGCGTTCTCTTACCCTCGCTGCCCTCACAGTCCTCGAACCCATCCCGTAATGGTCTTCTTGATCTCTTTCCAATCTGCCTTCCAGAGCATCTTCGGCTTGGGCTCTCGATCAGCATCATCGAAGTAGGCCAGAGCATAGAGAACGTGGCTGATATCCTCGACCTCGAACTTCCTGCGGTACCAATCCAACATCTCTGCGAGACGAAAGCCGTTGCGGCCGAGCGCGTAGAGGTCGACGAAATCTTTCTTGGAGCCCCGCTGGGTGATCGCGGACAGCTTCATACAGGCGAGATCGCGGAGTCCGGCGAGCTGGCAACCATACTCTGTCCAAGGGAGGAACGGGTCGAGCATCGGGTACCGAAATTCGAAGAAACTGACTCGGACTCCGTACACGGTGCCGTACAAGGTAGACCTGGCAACCTGTCCCGTCACCAAGGGAATGCCAGCCTCCCGGATCTCCAGCGCGAGTTGCAAAGGCTCCGCTAAGGGGACGGCCCGAAACCAGTCGAAGTCCACGGAGCGGCGGTGGCCGAGGTGGAGAGCGATCGCCGTACCACCGGCGAGGTAGAAACCTTTCGGCGCCGTACGCGGACCGAGGAGCCTCAGAGCCTTACGTTGCCGCTCGGTCAGGATCTCTGCATGAAAGCTCATGGAGCCCGGCGGTCCCAGACTTGCCGCCCTTCGCTCTGCAGCCAGGCATCGACAACGCGCTTTGGGATCCCAAGCATGAGCTGCCAGTAGCGCAACTGCGGCGGCGAGAGGCCCCGGCCGTCATGCTCCTCGATCCACCCGCGAATGGCCTCATCCCCCAGGACGGCGCGGAGCCACTGGACCGTTTCCCAGGGTCCCGAGGAGAGGACGCGGCCGATGATCATCCCCTGGTCCCGATCCAGACGCAGAGAGCGGGGCTCAAGGTCCCAAAAGAGCTTCTTGACCTGCCGCGGAAGGGAATTCGTGGACCGAGCGGCCATCGTGATTCCCAAGTATACCTTCTTGTGTAGAAGCTTTGGCGGGTCGGCCCGCCATCTCGCTGCGACTCCTCCTTACGGCGCCATGAACCCCAAATCCGGGTTGTTGAAACGGCTCAAGTTGGGAAACACCGTGGCCATGTCCGTCGAGGTGACCCCGAACCAGCGGGCGAGAGTGGCGCTGTACTCGTCGACCGAGGTGGTGGGGATCCAGCGACCCTGGCTGCCGGAGTCGTCGGGTCCACCCTCGCTCAAGGTGGGAACCTTGCCGTAGATGTCGCCGCCGCGGACGGCGCCGCCCAGGATCATCTGGTGGTTTCCCCAGCCGTGGTCCGAGCCGCTGCCGTTGCTCATCAAGGTGCGGCCGAAGTCCGAGGCGGTGAAGGTGGTGACGTCATTGGCCAGGCCGAGCTCGATCGTGGCGTTGTAGAAGGCGGAGAGCGAGGCGGAGATGTCGGTCAGGAGGTT
>JAXDLD010000491.1:0-3486 GCA_034666805.1 Acidobacteriota bacterium | reverse complement strand
GCGGCACGGGCGCGCCCTCCGGCAGGGGCGGGATCGCCACCGCGGCGGCGCCCCCGACCCCCGCCGCCCCCCCGGCTTCCAGAGACCGCTCCAGCCGGGCCGCCAGCCCGGCCACGGTCGGGGTCTCGAAGAGCGCGGCGAGCGGCAGCTCGACGCCGCAGGCGCGCCGGGCTCGGGCCAGGACCTGGGTCGCGAGGAGGGAGTGGCCGCCGAGGGCGAAGAAGTCGTCTCCCCGTCCGACCGCCGGGACGCCGAGCACCGCGGCGAAGATGCCGGCGAGCAGGGCCTCGAGCTCGGTCCGCGCGGCGCCGTCCCCCGCCGATGGCGCCAGGGCCGGCGGCGGGAGCGCCCGGCGGTCGATCTTGCCGTGCGCCGACAGGGGCAGCTCCGGCAGGGTGAGGATCACGGAGGGCACGAGGAAGGCGGGCAGGAGCTCGGCCAGCCGCCCGGCGACGGCGGGGACCAGCGCCTCTCCCCCTGCCGCCGGAACCACGTAGGCCACGAGCCGCGCGGCGGCGCCCTCGCCGTGCACGGCGGCCGCCGCCGCGCGCACGCCGGGGCAGGAGACGAGCGCCGCCTCGACCTCGCCGAGCTCGATCCTGAAGCCCCGCACCTTGACCTGCTCGTCGCGCCGGCCGAGGAATTCGAGCTCGCCTCCCGAGCGCCAGCCGGCGAGGTCGCCCGTCCTGTAGAGGCGCGCTCCGGAGGCGCCGGAGAGGGGATCGGGCACGAAACGCTCGGCGGTCCACTCGGGGTGGCCGAGGTAGCCGCGGGCGAGGCTTGAACCCCCCAGGCAGAGCTCCCCGGGAACGCCGGCGGGCGTGAGCTCCAGATGGTCGTCGAGGAGCGCCGCGGTCACCCCGGCGATGGGCCGGCCGATCGCCGGGCTCTCGGCCCCGGCCGGCACCGCTCCCCAGGTCGCGACGACGGCGTTCTCGGTCGGCCCGTAGTGGTTGACGACGGCGAACGGCAGGCCGGGCCACGGCCCCCGCCGCAGCCGATCCCCGCCGGTGAGGAGAGCGCGGAGCGAGAGGCCGGCGGGCCAGTCCTCCGCCAGCGCCGCTTCGGCCAGGGGCGTCGGCAGGAAGGCGACGGTGGCGCCGCTCTCGCGGAGCCAGGCGATCAACCGGTCCGGCGCCGTCCGCTCCGCCTCGCCGGGCAGCAGCAGGCAGGCCCCGGCCACCAGCGCCGGCCACAGCTCCCAGACCGCGGCGTCGAAGCCGAGGGCGGCGATCAGCGGGCAGCGGTCCCCTTCCGACAGGGCGTAGACGCCGAGGTGCCAGCCGACCAGGTTGGCGAGGGCGCCGTGGGAGACCGCCACCCCCTTGGGCAGCCCGGTCGAGCCGGAGGTGTAGACGACGTAGGCCAAGTCTTCCGCGTTGATCGCCGGCAGCGTCGGCGGCGTCGGCAGGGGCCTCGGCAGCGGTGGCGCCGCTTCCTGGGGCTCGTCGAGGCGGACGACCGGACCTTCGAAGTCGGCGAGGAGGGGCAGCGTGGCGGCGGTGGCGAGGAGCGCCACGGCGCCGGAGTCGGCGAGCAGATAGGCGAGCCGGGCCGGCGGATAGCCGGGGTCGAGCGGCACATAGGCCCCCCCGGCGAGGAGCGCCGCCAGGGCGCCGATCACCCACTCGGGAGAGCGCTCGGCGCAGAGCCCGACCCGCGTCTCCGGGCCGACGCCGAGAGCGGCGAGCCGGGCGGCGACCGCCCCGGCGCGGGCCTGGAGCTCGCCGTAGGACAGCTCCCCGCCGGCATGGCGGAGGGCGGGCCGGGCGGCGGCGGCGGCTCCGGCGGTCAGGCGGGCGGCGAGCGCCATGGGGACGAGCGGCGGGCGGGCCGCCGGCGGCCCGCTCCCCCAGGCGAGGAGCTCGGAGCGCTCCGCCGCGGCGAGGAGCGGCAGGAGCGAGCAGGGCACCTCGGGCCGCGCCAGGGCCGCCTCCACCAGTTGCCGGAAGTGGCGCGCCAGGCGCTCGATCCAGGCCGCGCTGAAGCGCTCCGCGTTGTACTCGAAGCCCAGAGAGAGATCTCCGGCCTCGCGGCAGGAGACCGCGAGATCGAACTTCGCCGCCGCCGGCGCGACCGCCAGGCGGGTGGACCGCAGGCCGGCGAGCGCGAGCGGAGCCCCGGGCGCGTTCTGGAGCGTCAAGGCCACCTGGACGAGCGGCGCGTAGCCGAGGCTGCGCTCCGGCTGCAGCTCCTCGACCAGGCGCTCGAACGGCAGCTCCTGGTGCGCCTCGGCGTCGAGCACCGCCTCCCGTACCCGCTGGAGCAGCTCGCCGAAGCTCGGCTCGCCCCGCAGCTCGGCGGGGAGGGCCAGGGTATTGACGAAGCAGCCCACGAGCCCTTCCGTCTCGACTCGCTGGCGGCCGGCGATCGGCAGCCCGAGGGCGAAGGCCGCCGCCCCCGTGTAGCGGGCGAGGAGGGCCTCGAAGCCGGCGCAGAGGGCCATGAAGAGCGTCGCGCCCTGGGCCCGGGCGGCGCCGCGCAGCCGCTCGACCAGGTCCCGCGGCCACGTTGCCTCGAAGACCGCGCCGCGCGGGCTCGGCCGCGGCGAGCGCGGCCGGTCGCCGGGGAGCTCCAGGAGGGTCGGCACGCCGGCCAGGGCGCGGCGCCAGAAGCCCAACTCGGCCGCCAGGCGCTCGCCGCTCCAGGCGCGGCGCTGCCAGGCGGCGTAGTCCGCGTACTGGAGGGCCGGCTCGGCGAGCGGCCCGGGCTGCCCGGCAATCGCCGCCCCGTAGAGCGCCTCAAGCTCGCTCGCGATGACGCCGAGCGACCAGCCGTCGCAGGCGATGTGGTGGATCGTCACCGCCGCCCGGTGCTCCGCCGCAGCGAGCCGCACGAGGCCGGCGCGGAGCACCGGCCCGCGGGCGAGGTCGAACGGCCAGGCGGCGAGCTCCCCCACCGCCCGCCCGGCCTCGGCCTGCCGCCGCGCCGGGGAGAGGCCGGCGAGGTCGATCGCCGGCAGGGCTACCGGCAGGGCCGGCCCGACGACCTGGACCGGCAGCCCCTCGGGGGCGGCGTAGACGGTCCGCAGGATCTCATGCCGGCGGACGACCGCGGAGAGGGCGGCGGCGAACGCGGCGCGATCGAAGGGGCCTTCCAGGTGCACCAGCTCGGCGACGTTGTAGGCGGCGCTCGCCGGGTCGAGCTGGGCGAGAAACCAGAGCCGCTGCTGGGCGAAGGAGAGGGGCAGCTCGCCTTCCCGCGAGGTGGGAACGGGAGCGGGGACCGGAGCGCGCGGCGAACCGGCCGGCCGGAGCGCGCCGCGCGCCTCTTCGAGCCAGGCGGCGAGACTCTCGGCCGTCGAATGCTCGAGCAGCCGGCGGAGCGGGACCTCCAGCCCGAAGAGACGCTGGAGCCGGGCCGCCACCCGGGCGGCGAGCAGGGAGTGCCCGCCGAGAGCGAAGAAGTCCTCTCCGGGCCCGATCCGTTCCCGGCCCAGCACCTCGGCCCACAGGCCGGCGACGATCTCGGCGAGCGCCGGGCGCG
>JAXDLD010000490.1:0-3007 GCA_034666805.1 Acidobacteriota bacterium | reverse complement strand
CCTCACCCACGGCGAGCGCCGCCAGCCCCCGTTCGCGGCCGGCGCGCTCCTGCTCGAAGGCGAGCATCACCTGGAAGACCGGCGAGCGCGAGGGGTCACGCTCGGGGACCAGGCGCTCGGCGAGCCGCGGGAAAGGAAAGGCCCGGTGGGCCAGGGCGGCGAGCACCGTCCCCCGTACCCGGCCGAGGAGCTCTGTCCATCCCGGATCGCCCGCCAGGTCCCCTTTCAACACCACGGGGTTGACGAAGTAGCCGATCAGCCCGGCGGCCGCCGCCGAGCTCCGCCCCGCCGTCGGGGAGCCGACGAGGATCTCTTCCTCCCCCGTGTACCGGTAGAGGAGCACCTGAAAGGCGGCGAGCAGAGCGGCGAAGAGAGTGGTCCGCTGCTCCCGCGCGAGGGCGCGGAGGCGGTCGGTCCGCTCCGCATCGAGACGGGACGACCGGGTGTCACCGCGGAAGGTCTGCAGCCTGGGCCGCGGCCGGTCGGAGGGCAGGTCGAGAACCCGTCGGCGCCCGGAGAGCTCATGGCGCCAGAACTCCCAGAGGCGCTCGCCGTCCGGCCCGGCCAGCCGGAGCTCCTGCCGGCGCACGTGCTCGGCATAGGACGAGCGTAGCGGCGGCAGGCTGGCCCGCGGCGCGCCGGGATCGCCGGGATCGCAGGTTGCCCGATAGAGCACCGAAAGCTCGCCCAGGAGCACTCCGAGCGACCAGAAGTCGGCGACGATGTGGTGAAGGGCGACGACCACCCGGTGATCGTAGGGCCCGCGGTGGAGCACCCCGACCCGGAGGAGCGGATCGCGCTCGAGGTCGAAGGGGCTCCAGGCCAGCTCGGACAGCCGTGCCTCGACGGCAGCCTCTTCCCACGCCGCCGCGTCTTCCTCGACGAAGATCGGGGCCCGCTCCGCGAGCACCCGCTGCGACGGCTCGTTACCGGTTCCGCCCCCCGCGCTGAAGGAGGTGCGCAGCGCCGGATGGCGCTTGGCGAGGAGCTCGAAGGCCTGCCGGAGGGCGGGAACGTCGAGGGGCCCCGCGATCCGCAGCGCCCCGGCGAGGACGTAGGCGCTCGAGCCCGGCGCCAGCCGATCGAGAAACCAGAGCGCCCGCTGGCCGCTGGAGAGGGGGACTTCGCTCGGCCCACCTGTCGATCGGAGTCTCGCGGTCGACGACATCGACTGCCGTCTCAAGGGGCCGGCCGTTGGGGAGGCCCGAGGCACCAGTCGAGCACGGCCATGGCGCTCGTCATCTTGTGGTACGCCTGACGGAAGGCGATGCTCTGCGGTCCATCGAGAACCTCGTCGAGCACCTCGTACCCCCGCATGGCGGGCAGGTCGTGAAGGAAGACGGTGGAGCCGTCCTTCTTCGAGACTTTGCCCATGAGCTCGGGCGTAACCGCATAGGGCCGGAACCTCTCGATCCAGTCGGCATCCGCCTTCTGGACCCCCATCGTGAGCCAGCGGGTCGTATAGACCGCGTCCACGTCCGGAGGCAGGCGGTCGACGTCATGATGCTGCTCGATCTCCGAACCGTGCTCCGCGGCCGTGGCCTGGACCTCCGCGATGAAACTCGCGGCCAGCCCATATCCTTCGGGAGTGACCAGGGTCAGTCGCATTCCGGGGACGCGGGAAGTGGCCAGGGCGATCGCCGAGGCCGAGTTGTTCCCCTCTCCCAGGTAGAGCACATGGAGCCCCGAGAGCCGGCCGAAATGCTCACGCAGGGTGGCGAGGTCGGCGAGAGACTGGGTCGGGTGCTCGTTCTCGCTCATCGCGTTGACGACTGCCATCCGGTCCTGGTTCGTGAGTTGGCGCATCTCCTCGATCGCGTCGTTGGTGCGGATGACGAGCGCGTCCAGGTAGTTGGCCAGCACGCGCGCGGTATCCGGCACGGTTTCGCCGGTCACGACCTGCAGGTCGTTGGGGCCGTAGGTGATGACATGAGCTCCGAGCTTCATGGCGCCGACGGCGAAGGACGTTCGGGTGCGGGTGGAGGTCTTGCGGAAATAGATGCCGACGACGCGGTCGGCCAGAGGGAGCCTACCCTGCCAGCGCCCCTCAGCGATGGCGACGGCATTCTCCACCAGGGACAGGAGTGTCTCGCTCTCCAGGTCGGAGATGGAAAGCAGGTGTCTCGCTGGCATGGGATTAGAGCTGCACGCTCTCCTGGCGGACCGGCTCGGCCATCCCGACGAGGATCTTCCGCGTGCCCGAGTAGGGTGCCCGGCCGTGGGCCACCAACATGTTGTCCAGCAGGAGGAGATCCCCCTTCTGCCAGGGGAAGCTCACGGTCGCGTTGCGGTAGGCCTCGCGCAGGTGTTCCATGACCTCGGGCTCGATCGGGGCGCCGTCGCCGTAGTAGGTGTTGGCGGGTAGCTCGCCCTCCCCGAGCTCGGCGAGCAGGGCTTCCTGCAGGGAAGGTTCCAGCGTCGAGACATGGAAGAAGGTGGCGTGATTGAACCAGAGCGTCTCCCCCGTGTGCGGATGCCGAACCAGGGCCGAGCGGACCGCGCGCGTGCGCAGGCGATCGCCCGCCTTCCATTCCGCCTCGATCCCCTTCTCCCGGCAGTGCCGCTCGACCTGCTCTCTGTCCGTGCTCTGGAACACCGTCTCCCAGGAGAGACCGAAGCCGTCACCGAAGTTGCGGACGTACATCCACTTCCGGCTCGCGAAGCGATCCCGGATCTCGGGCGCGATTCCGGCCAGCACTCGGCGGCAGTCGGCGATCGGCGTCTCCCCGCCTTCGGCCGGAGGCTGCTGGCAGAAAAAGAAGATCTTCCTCGGCCACTCCTGCTGATAGGAATTCTCGTTGTGCAGGAAGATAGGTTGATTGGCGGGATAATCGGTGGAGGTGTAGATGTTACCCTGAACCGCCGTACGTGGCGAGGAACGCTCCCGGTACTCGAGCGACTCACCCGACACCGCCTGGATGAGTTTCTCCAGGTCCTCCGGTCCCTGCAGGTCGAAACCGCGAAAGAGGAGACCGCCGTGCTGCCGCAGCTTGCCTTCGAGCAGGTC
>JAXDLD010000489.1:0-4380 GCA_034666805.1 Acidobacteriota bacterium | reverse complement strand
CTCGCCCTCCTCGCCTCCCGCCAGGCACGGGGCGAGCCCGGCGCCCTGGTCACCCGCTGGATCGCCGGGCACAAGGCGGTCTCGGCCTACGACGTAAGCTCGCTCTTCCCGCTCTACCTCTACCCGGAGGGGACGCCCGGCAAAGGCAGACGAGACCCGCGTGCACGGATTCCCAACCTCGCCCCGGGCCTCCTCACCTCGCTTGCCGAGCGGTACGGCGAGGTGCCGAGCCCCGAGGAGATCCTGGGCTATGTCTACGCCGTGCTCTACGACCCGAATTATCGAGCCCGGTACAGAAAGCTCCTGCGCGGGGAGTTCCCGCGCATCCCCTTCCCGCGGCAGCGCGCCCCCTTCCTCCACCTGGCAGCGCTCGGCGCCGAGCTGATCGGGCTCCACCTGCTGGCCGACCGCCGCCTGCTCGATCCGGCAGTCGGCGTCAAGGGCGATGCCCGCCAGCCTCTGGGCTCGGGCCTCCAAACCTTCGTGCGCCACTGGGGTCGCGAGCAGCTCGACGTCAACGACCAAGGGCTCGCCTTCACCGGCATCTCGTACGCGGTCTACACCTACGACATCGGCGGTCACCCGGTGCTCAAGCGCTGGCTGCGCACCCGGTGCGGCCGGGTGCTCCTGCCCGCGGAGATCCTGACCTTCCGCCGGATCGCGGCGGCCCTGACCTTCACCCTCGAAGTACAAGAGAAGATCGCCGAGGCGGGGGTCGGGCTCGGGGACGCGAGCTGAAGCGTGACGAACGACGAGCTAGCGGTCACCCTCGCCATCCTGCGCATCGTCCGCCGCTGGAGTCAGAGCGAGCTGGCCGAAGCGGCGGGGGTGACCAACAGCGCCATCTCCGACTACGAGCGCGGCAAGGTCGACCCGCAGACTCAGACCCTGCAAAAGCTCGTCCGCGCTCTGGGGTTGCCCCTGTCGGCCCTGGACCAGACGCAGGCTTTTATCGAGGCTCTCCGGGCTCAGATGAGCGCACCCGCCGGGGAGTCCCGGTCCTTCTCCAGTGCGCCGGAGGTATCTCCGGCCGAGCGAGAGTTGCGGGCCGAGATCGCCCTGATCGCCTCGGAGGGGGGCCGCTTCGCCTCGCGGCTGACCCGCATGATCCTGGAGCTTCTCGCGGAGGGCCGCGCGGAAGACCGGCCCGCAGATCCACTCGGGACGAGACTCTAAGACGGATGGCGCCGTGATCACGCCAGCAGACCCCGCCGGGCGGCGTAGCGGACGAGCTCGGCGGTGTTGTGGACGCCGAGCTTCTCCATCAGCCGGCAGCGGTGGTTGTCGGCGGTCTTGACGCTGATCCCCAAGTCGCGGGCGATCTCCTTGGTGGTGTGGCCGTCGATCACCAGGTGGAAGACCTCGCGCTCGCGGGGGGAGAGGCCGCCGTAGGGGTCCTCGACGTTCGCGGGCTGCCGGTACTGCTCGGCGAGCACCCGCGCCGCCTGCGGGCCGAAGTAGCCCTGGCCGGCGTGGAGGGCGCGCACGGCGGCCAGGAGCTCGGCCACCGCGCTGTCCTTCACCAGGTAGCCGGAGGCCCCGGCGCGGACGACGGGGAGCACGTACTCCTCCTCCTCGTGGACGGTGAGCGCGAGCACGCGGATCTGGGGCAGCTCCTCGTGGATGCGGCGGATCGCCTCCAGCCCGGAGAGGCGCGGCATGGTGAGGTCGACGACCGCCACCTCCGGCCGGGTGGCGCGCGCCTTCTCGACCGCCTCCAGGCCGTCCGCCGCCTCGGCCACCACCTCGCACTCGCCGCTCTCGACGAGCAGGCTCACCAGCCCCTGGCGGACGAGAGTGTGGTCGTCGGCGACCAGGACCCGCACCCGGCCGCTCACCGCGCCTCCCCGGGCTCGGTGGACTCCGCAACGGACTCCGTCAGGGGCACCGTGGCGGAGAGGACGGTCCCCTCGCCCGGGGTCGAGACGAGCTCCAGCCGGCCGCCGAAGAGCTCCAGCCGGTCGCGTATGCCGCGGAGGCCCGAGCCCACCGTCGACCCCTTTCCGAGGACCGCGCGGGGCTCGAACCCCTGCCCGGAGTCGGCCACCTCGAGCTCCAGGCGCTCCCCCGAGCGGCGGACGGAGACCCGGGCGCGGTCGACGCCGGAGTGCTTGACGACGTTGGTCAGGGCCTCCTGGACGAGCCGGAAGACGAGGGTCTCCAGGTCGGAGTCCAGGCGCTCGTCGAGCGGATCGAGCGCGAGCTCGACCTTGAGGCCGGTGCGCTGCTCCAGGGTCCGGGCGAGCCAGGCCAGGGCGACCGCGAGCCCGAGGTCGTCGAGCACCGGCGGGCGCAGGAGGCGCGACATCTCGCGGGTCTCGTTGAGCGCCAGGCGCGCAGTCTCGATCGAGTCGTCTAAATGGGCCGCGGCCTCGGGCGGGAGGGCGCCCAGCTTCTCCCGCAGGCGCTCCAGCTGGTGGGTGAGGGCGGTCAGGGTCTGACCGAGACCGTCGTGCAGATCGCGGGCGAGGCGCCGCTGCTCCTCCTCCTGCACCTTCCACACGGCCTTGGCGAGACCGCGGAAACGGCGCTCCCCCTCGATCAGCCGGGCGAAGAGGCGCTCGTTGGCGCGCGTGATGTCGCGCACCCGGCCGACGATGTCCTGCATCGGGTCGGCGGCGGGAGTCTCGGTGATTTCGGCGATCTCGGCGATCTCAGCCGTGCCGCCCGAGCTCTCGCGGCCGGGCTCTTGCGCCGCCCTGCTCCGTGCCATTCTCGACCTCCATCTTACGAGTGAAGAACTGCCGCTGCTCCGGGGTCAGGTCCCGGCTCACCCGGGCGACCTCCTCGGCGGCGCGCCGGCGCTGGGTCGTAGCTTCGGGGCGGCCTCCGCGCTCCAGGGCGCGCGCCAGGAGGAGGTGCAGGCGCCAGGCGCCGGCAAAGCCGCCGCAAGCGGCCGCCTGCTCCAGGCCCGTGCGGGCCGCCCGCTCGGCCCGACCCAGGTCGCCGGCGGCGAGGGCGGCCGCGGCCACGAGCTCGGCGGCGGCCAGCCGGAGCCGGGCGTTGCCGAGCGCGTCGGCCTCCGCCCGCAATCGTTCCAGGCTGGCGATTCCGGCGATACCGGCGGCATGGGCGACATGGGCGGCGGAGAGCCGGGCCGTGAGAAGCTCGACGACCCCATGGCTCGCCGTGGCCTCGGCGACCGCCCGGCGGAGCGCCGCCGCCGCCGACGGGCGGTCACCCCGGGCCAGCAGCTCCTCGCCGCGCAGGCGTTCGAGCTCGGCCTGCTGCTCGCGGTTCTTCCCCTCGGTCAGGAGCGCCGCGGCGGCCCGCAGGCGCTCGGCGGCGGCATCCGTCATCCCCAGCTCGAGGAGGGCCTCGGCCTCGGCCAGGGTGAACTCGGCGAGCCCCCGGCGGTCGCCGAGGTCGCGGAGGACCGCCAGGGCCTCGCCGTAGGAGGCGAGGGCGGCGCCCGGGCGCCCCTGGTACTGGGCGAGCCGGCCGAGGTTGCCGAGGGAGACGGCGACCGCCTCCTTCAAGCCCAGCTCGCGGCTCGAACGGAGAGCGGTCAAGAAAGACTTGACGGCGTCGTCCCACTCGCCGCGGGCGAGCTCGAGCTGGCCCAGGTTCTGGGTCGCGAAGACGATTCCCCTGGGGTCGCCGCTCTTCTTCGCCAGGTCGAGCCCCTGGCGCCAGTAGACGAGGGCGTCGTCGTAGCGCCCCAGCAGGTAGCAGGCGAAGCCCACGTTGCCGAAGCTCTGGGCGAGCCCCAAGTCGTTGCCGAAGTCGCGGCGGGAGCGGAGGGCCTGCCGGTAGTGGGCGAGCGCCTCCTCGTAGCTGCCCTTCTGCTCGGCGACCACCCCGATCTCGTTCTCCAGATCGGCGGTGCCGGGGCCGTCGCCCAGCCGCCGCAGGATGGCCAGGGCCTCGGCGAGCTGCTTTTCCGCCGCCCCGTACTCGCCGCGCACGGTGTGGATGTTCGCCAGGTTGCGGAGGCTCGTCGCGTAGCCGCGCTCGTCGCCGATCTTCTTGCGCAGGGCGGCGGCCTGGGCGTAGCTCTCGGCCGCCCGGTCCATCTCCCCCAGGTTCCGGTAGGCCACCCCGAAGGCGTTGAGGACGTCCGCCCGGCCCTGGTCGCTGCCAAGCTCGTTCTGGACCACGAGCGCCCGCACCAGGTGCTCGTCGACGGCGTGCCGGGAGTCGCCGGCGAGGATCGAGTACTTGCCTAAGAGGAACCAGGCGCGCGGGTGGTGCGGGGCGAGGAGGACCGCCGCCTGGAGGGCGGCGATCGCGCGGTCGAGGCTCCCCTGCTCGCCGTAGGCCTCCGCCAGCTCGACCCGCGCCTCGACGTCGTCGGGGTAGCGGGCGAGGAGCCGGGAGAGGATCTCCTGGGCGCGGTCCGGGTGGCCGAGGAGCCGCGCCTCGACCGCCCGCGCCTCG
>JAXDLD010000488.1:0-11991 GCA_034666805.1 Acidobacteriota bacterium | reverse complement strand
GGCGGGCTCGACGGGCCGCGGGTCCTCCCCGGCAGCTACCAGGTCCGCCTGACGGCGGGCAAGGAGTCGGCGACCCTGCCGTTCGAGGTCAAGCCCGACCCGCGCTCCTCCGCGAGCCCCCAGGATCTTGAGGCGCAGTTCGAGTTCCTTGAGGCGACCCGCGACGAGCTGTCTTTGATGCACTCGGAGATCCGCAAGATCCGGGACGTCCGCGCCCAATTGAACGACCTCAAAAAGCGGCTGGGCAAGGGGGATGACAGGAAACCGCTCGTCCAAGCCGCCGATGACCTCGACAAGAAGATGACGGCGATCGAGGAGGCCCTCTATCAGACCAAGAACCACAGCATCGAGGACCCGCTCAACTTTCCCATCCGTTTAAACGACAAGCTCGCCAACCTCGCGCAGTCGGTGGCGGTCGGCGACTACCCGCCGACGGCCCAGGCCCAGGTGATTAGGAAGGAGCTGACGGCGGCGATCGACGTCCAGCTGGCCAAGTTGAAGGAGGTCTGGGACAAGGACCTCCCCGCCTTCGACAAGCGGGTGGCGGAGAGCGGCGTGCCGGCGGTGCTGGTGCGGCCGGAGGAGGAGAAGAAGCCGTAGCCACTTGACCGGACCTCGCCGGGCGTATAAGCTTTCTCTAGAACTTAAAAACAACTAGAGAGCCCGGGATCTCGCGACGGTTTCGCGGGGCGCCTCGGCTGTGCGTTGGCGGATGGAGGCCGGAGGGGTCGGGGTGAGATGGCGCACGTGACGTTCGTCCATGGCATCGCCAACAAGCCGCCGGCCGGCCTGCTGCTCGACCTCTGGCTACGCGGCCTGGCGGCGGGCGGCGGCCTGGACCTCCCGGCCGCCGGGATCACCAGCGCCATGACGTACTGGGCCGACGTCTTCTACGAGCGGCCGATCGGGGGGGGAATGGCGCAGGAGAGCCTGGAGGTCCTGGAGGCGACGGGGGCCGAGCCGGTGAACCTCTCCTGGCGGGAGTCCGAGGGCGCCGCCGAGCACGCCTGGATGGCCGAGCTGGAGGCCAAGCTCCAGGCTGCCCTGGCCGCCACAGCGGTCTCCCCGCCCGATCCGGACGATGCCGGCGATGTGGGAGCGAGGGAGATGGCGGAGAGCGTCCTCCTGCCCTGGTTCGCCCGCGAGCGGCTGCTGGAAACGCTGCTGCGCGACGCCCATCACTATCTCTGGAATGCACGGGTGCGGGAAAAGATCCGGCGGCGGATGGTCGCGGCGCTCGCCCTGGGCGCCGGGCAGCCGCGCCCGCACGTCGTGGTGGCCCACGGGATGGGCGCGGTGATCGCGTACGACTGCCTGAAACAGGTGGAGGATTGCCCGGAGGTCGATGCCTTCGTCACCCTCGGCAGCCCCCTGGGGATCGAGGTCATCCGCAAGCGGCTGCAGCCCGGCTGGACCCGCCGGAACGGCTTCCCTTCCGAACGGCTGCGCGGCCGCTGGATCAACGTCTACGACCGCCTTGACCCGCTCACCGGCTTCAATCCGCACTGCGCCCACTACTTCGAACGCGGCGGCCTGCCGGTGATCGACGACGTCCACGATCCGAGCCACGGCCGGTGGCGCCACGGCATCGCCAAGTACCTGGCCGGCCCGCGCCTGCGCGGCCGGCTCGCCGGCCTCCTCGGCCTGCCTACTCCTTCCCCTTGATCTCCAGCTCGACAGAGATCCTGGCGGGCGGCAGGGCGCCGACGAGGAGCAGGACCTTGCCGGTCTCCGGGATGACGACGGCGAGCGGCTTGACCCCGCCCACCAAACCCTGCTTGAGCTGCTGGGCCTCCTCCTGAAAGGAATCGAAATCGGTGACCGCCGCCTCGTCCTTCTTGCGCCGCTTCTCGTCCTGGCCGATCTTGCGCTCGTCGAGCAGCGGGGCCTCCGCCGTCACCGTGATCGTCTCCTCCACCGCGGCCGGGCGCGGGATCTCCACTTCGGCCGGCGGCTCGTGCGCGGGCTTGAGGTCACCGCTCTTGAAACGGTAGCGCGCCCCCTCGGGCAGGAGCAGCCGCCACTGGTGCTCGACGACCGGCGCGGCGACCTGCGGGAGAGTGAGGGCGAGCGCCGAGCGGCCCTTGGGGATCATGCGCTCGAGCACCGACACCACCTCGACGACGGGCGGCGTGCCCGCCACCCCAGCATTGGCGAAGCCGAGCGGCACGGAGAGCCCACCGCTCCCAGCCTTGCGGGCCACCGGCCGCACCGGCTGGTCGCCCACCTTGGCCGACCAGAGGACCGCCCCGGCCGGGAGCGTGAGATCGAGCGCCGCACCGGCCTGGTCGAGGGTGAAGCGATCGCGGTGGACGACGGTGCCGTCGACGGTCAGGAGAGTCGTCGTCTCCCGCCGGCGGACGAGCGTCGGCAGGCGGGGCGAGGGCGGCAGGAGGGTGACGGCGAGGGCGGTCGCCGCCGGGAGCGCTGGGAGCGCGGGGCCTGCCGGAACCGCTGCCGAAAGACGCCAGGCGGCGGTCAGGTCGAGGGCCTGGAGCGCCTCGCCCAGGGCCGGGGGCAGGTCCGAGAGGTCGACCCGCGACCAGCTCGCGGCGGGGGTCGGCTGGACTTCGGCGGCCACCGAGGAGGCGACCGCCAGGTAGCGCGCCCGCACCTCGATTCCGGGCAGGACGGCGCTCGCCGGCAAGCTTGCCCCGAGGCTGGGGGTCGAGCTCAGCACGAGGTAGCCGATCCCCTGGAGCTGCCGCCGCCGGTGCACGGTCAGGTGATGGGCCTCGACCACCGGCACGACATCCCCCTCGTCGGTCGCCACCTGCTCGACCGCGAGATCGGCCGGCAGATCGACCGCCAGGCTCCCCAGGCTGCCGCGGGACACCTCGTAGAGCACGACGTCGTGGCGGCGCAAGCCGTCCGGGCGGAGCTGGAAGAGGGTGAGGACGACGCTCTGGGCGAGGAGCCTGTCGGCCTCCGTGCCGTTCAGGCGGCGCTGGATGTCGAAGACCGGCGACTGGCCCCGGTGGATCGCCAGGCGCACCGCGCGGCGCCCCCCGGCCACCTTCTCCTCGACCACGACGGCCCCCGGGGATTCCCAGGCGAGATCGGCGGGCAGCTCGACCGTGACCTCGGCCACGGCGGCCACCACCGTGGCGAAAGCGAGCCGGCGGACGCCGCCCTGATCCGCCAGCGCGGCGCGGCCATGGACCTCGACCGCGTAGCGCCCCGCAGCCGGGGCCACGAAGAGGAGCCCCTCCCCGCCGCTCGCCGCCGAGATCGCTGCCCCCGATGCCGGTTGGACCTCGGCCCGGGCGGCGAGCCCGCGGAAGGGCAGGAGGAGAGGCGCTTTCGGATGGCCCTGGATCAGCGCCTCGTAGTGGGCCGTGAGCTCGGCCTCCGTGCCGCCGCCGGCCCCGGTTCTCCCCGGGTCGCCGATCACCACCGTCAGGCGCTCGACGACCACCTCGGCGAGCGGCGCCTCCCGCTGGGCGCTCTCCCGCGCCCGCTCCCGATCGAGCGTCTCGACCTTCTCGACGAGGGTGAGATAGTCGCGGAGCGCCAGAGTCACCTTGCCGGGGCCCGGGGCCGGCGGAGCGTCGTCGTCCGCCGCCAGCTCCGGCGGGACACTGCCGGCAAGGGCGAGAAGTTGCAGGAGCAGGACCGTACAGGCCAGCGGGATTCCTCGGCGCGTTCGTTCTCTCATCGCTTCCCCTTGACTTCGATCTCGACCCCGATCTTCGCCGGCGGCAGGGCGCCGGTCAGGAGCAGAACCTTCCCGGTCTCCGGGATGGTGACGGGGAGCGGCTTGACCCCACCCACCATCCCCTGCTGGAGCTCCTTGGAGAGCTCGCGCGCGGTGGGGACCTTCGCGAGCTCCCCCTCGGTCACCGTGGCCCCCGTGCTGATGCGCCCGACGGAACCGTTCTGCTGCCCCCCCTCGTCGCCCCCCACGTTGATCCTGTCGGTGAGGACCCCCGGGACCGCCTGGAGCACCGACCAGGAATTGCGGCGGCGGGAAGCTCCCGGCGCGACCTCGTGCACCGGCCTCAGATCGCCGCGCTTGAAGCGGTAGCGCGCCCCCTCGGGAAGGAGCAGGCGCCACTGGTGCTCGACGACCGGCGATGCCACCTGCGGCAGGGTGAGGGCGAGATCCGAGCGTCCCTTGGGGATCGTCCGTTCGAGCACCGACACGACCTCGACGACCGTCGGCGCGCCCGGCCCCCCGGCCGTGAGGAAGCCGAGCGGCACCGAGAACCCGCCAACGTTCCCGACCTGGCGCTCGACCGGCCGCACCGTCTGCTCGCCCACCTTGGCCGACCAGAGGACCGCCCCCGCCGGCAGCACGAGATCGAGCGCCGCCCCCGCCTGGTCGAGGGTGAAGCGGTCGCGGTGGAGGACGGTGCCGTCGACTGTGACCAGGGTCGTCGTCTCCCGCCGGCGGACGAGCGTCGGCAGGAGCGGCGAGGGCGGCAGAAGGGTGACCGCCAGGCCCGGGGCCGCTGAAGTGGACGGAGCCTCGCCAGAGAGGCGCCAGGCGGCGGTCAGGTCGAGGCTCTGGAGCGCCTCCCCGAGCGCCGGTGGCAGGTCCGAGAGGTCGACCCGCGACCAGCTCGCGGCCGGCGTCGGCTGGACGTCGGCGGCGACCGACGAGGCGACCGTGAGATAGCGCGCCCGCACTTCGATCCCCGGCACCACCGCGCTCGCCGGAATCGTTTCCCCGGAGCGGGGGGTCGAGGTGAGCACGAGGTAGCCGATCCCCTGGAGCTGCTGGCGCCGGTGCACCGTCAGGTGGTGGGCGTCGACCACCGGCACCACGTCTCCCTCGTCGGTCGCCACCTGCTCGACCGCGAGGTCGGCCGGCAGATCCACCGAAAGGTTCGGGAGGCTGCCGCGCGACACCTCGTAGAGCACCACGTCGTGGCGCCTCAAGCCGTCCGGCCGGAGCTGGAAGAGGGTGAGGACGACGCTCTGGGCGAGGAGCTTCTCGGCCTCGGTGCCGGCCAGCCGGCGCTGGATCTCCAGGGCCGGCGCCGCGCCGCGATGGACGGCCAGGCGCACCGCGCGGCGACCGCCGGTGACCCGGTCCTCCACCACCACCGCCCCCGGGGCGCTCCAGGCGAGATCGGCCGGCAGGTCGACCGCGACCTCGGCCACCGCCGCCGCCACCGGCGCCAGCACCAGCCGGCGGACGCCCTCACGATCTTCCAACGCCGCCCGGCCGCGGACCTCGACCGTGTAACGGCCGGGAGCCGGTGCCACCAGGAGCATCCCGCGCTCCGGGCTGGCGCTGACGGCGCCGATGGTACCCATGGCACCCAATACCGAGCCAGGCCCCTGGGCCTGGACTCGGGTCTCCACGGCGAGCCCCCGGAACGGCAGGAGGAGAGGTTCCTTGGGATACCCCTGGACGAGAGCCTCGAAATGGGCGGTGAGCTCGGCTTCCCTCTCCCCGATCACGACCGTCGTCCGCTGGGTCACGACCTCGGCCACCGGCACCTCGCGCCGGGCGGCCTCGCGCGCCCGTTGGCGCTCGGCCGTCTCCCCCTTCTCGACCAGGGCCAGGTAGTCGGCGAGGGGCAGGATGACCTCGTTCGGGGCCGGCTTGTCGTCCACCGGCGCGGCGAGGACCGTGGCGGCCAGACCGCAGAGGACCAGGAAAGCGAAAACCGCCCGCTTCAGAACCATGGGTCCTTCTCCTTGGCGGCCTTGATGTGAAGGACGAGGGGTGCGGGGGACGCCGAGAGGGCGCTCCAGGCCGCCTGCACCTCGACGAAGCCGGCGGGCCGCGCGAGCGGCGGCGCTCCCGCCACCCGCCGGGCGGCGACGGAGACCTGCTGCCCGAGGTTGTTGGCTGCGACGCTCGCATTCTGCGGCACCGCCGGGCTTGCGGGTGTCGGGGGGGGCCCCACGCTGCCGGCCCGGCCGGGGTCCGCCAGGGTGTAGGCGCGGCCGCCCGGAAGGAGGGCGCGCACTTCGACCCGAGCGGCGGGCGCCGAGAGCCCGGGAAGCGGCAGCGCGAGGTCGCCCCCTTCCGGCAGGGCGAGCGGCAGGACCCCGCGCAGGTGGACGACCTGCGCCCCCTCCCCCGCCGCCAGAGGGACGGCGAGCGACTGCGGCGAGCCGGTCACCCCGGTCGCGATCTCGGCCCCGTCGCGCGAGCCCGCCGCCAGCTCGAAGCCGGCGGGGAGGGTGAAGGTGAGCTGCTGGGCGCCCCGGTTGCGCACCTCGGCCCAGAGATCGTAGGTGGCGCGCCCGGACTCGCCCAGGAGCACGTCCACCCGCAGCCGGTCGATCTGGGCCGCCAGCACCTCGGTCTTCTCCGCCCAGGAGACCGCCCAGCGCGGCGGCTTCCGGGGATCGGGGAGGACCAGGAGCCGGCCCTGCGCGCTCCTAAAGGCCGCCGGCAGGCGGGCCGCCTCGGCCTCGTCCGCGGTGCGCGCCGCGCCGGGGTTTTCGAGATCCAGAATCCCGTCCCCGGTCAAGGCGGCGCGGCTGAAGAGGAGGGTGCGCGCGCTCCCCTCGGGGACGAGGGTGGGGCTTGAGAAGGCATCGTGCGGCGGGCCGGTCAAATCGAGCTCGATCGCGAGGGCGGTCTCGGCCGGGGCGAGCGGAGTGATGACGAGCTTCCCGCCCTCGACGTTCCAGCCCGCGAGGGGGCCGGTCACCGCGACCGGTTTCAAGCCCTCCGGGAGCGGGATCACCAGGCGTTCCAGACGCCCCTGGGCGACCCGGGCCTCGATCCACCCGTGCACCTTCTGCGCCGTCCGCGAAAGGACCGTGGTGGTCGCCGAGGTGGCCTCGAAGCGGAGCGGCAGGGTGGCCCGCTCGGGCAGCACCTGCCGGCCCTCCAGAGTCAGCCCGAGAACGGCGCCGGGCGCCCCGACGAGCTCCCAGGAGCCGTCCGCAAGGCGACGTGCGAGCCCGGCGCCCTCGATCGCCACCGCCTCGATCTCCGGCGGCGCGGTCAGCCGGCCCCGCACGACCGCGGTTATGGGCGCCTCCAGGGCGAGCTTCCAGGTGGGGCGGGTGGCGGTCTCGTCGCGGGTCACCGGGAGCACCGATTCGAGCTCCACCCGGTGCCGGCCGCCGCCGCGGACGACGAGCGAGCTGCCGTCTGCAGCCGCCACCACCCGGCCCTCCAGATCGCCCAGCCGGGCGGCGACGAACGACCCCGCCTTCCCCAGAGGCACCGTCTGCCAGCCCGGAACGTAGAGAGAGAGGGTGAGGCTCATGACGACCCGCGCCGAGGTCGGCCCGGCGGTGATCGTGAGGTCGGCCGACTCCAGGGCGAACGGCGCGGGCGGCGCCGGCGCCGGCACCGCCTCCGGGTTGGCGCGGGCGCGGAGCTCCTCGTAGCGGGAGAGCGGCAGGGTCACCTGCTGCGCCCGGAGGGGCACCCCCGCCAGGATCGAAGTCAGGGTCAGCAGCGCCAGCACGATCAGAAGGGTCTTCCTCTTTGCTCCGGATTCCATCGACACGTCTCCCGCCTCCTTCTCTTGCGAGGATTCTCCGCGACCACGATCTGTTTCTGCTTCGTAGGAAGCCAAGAGCAACCGCTGTGCCAGGCGGGAACACCGGTTCTTCCGGGGTGAGGCCTACCGGGCTGTCCAATTATTTGGACGACTCGATTCAGAACCGTGGACGGTAGACGGGTTTTATCCCTCGCCCGCGCCGGCCGCCTGGTCGCGGAGGAGAAGCGCGCGCTCGCTCGCGAGGTCGACCTTCACGATATCGGGCCTAAAGAGGAGCGCCGACGTCCAATCGATGACGATGCGCAGGCGCCGGCTGAAGCGTGGCATCTGGATGAGGTAGTAGGTCCGCCGCGCCCACCAGGCGAGGAAGCCATAGAGCGGCACCCCGAGCACCTTGCCGAGACCTTTGCCATGCCCGAGCGAGGCCATGATCCCCAGGGTCTCGTAGACGAACGGCTGGAGCGGCCGGCCTTCCAGGGCGGCCTTGAGGTTCCGGGCGAGCACCCGCCCCTCGCGGAGGGCGTGCTGGGCGAGCCAGGGGTAGGGCTTGCCCTGAGGGTCCGGGATGCGCGCGCAGTCGCCGAGCGCCCAGACCTCCGGGCGCGCCGCCACACGCATCGTGGCGTCCACCACCACGTTCCCCCGCCGGTCCTTCTCCAAATCCAGGCCGGCGAGGGTGGGGCTCGCCACGATTCCGGCCGAGAGGACGATGGTGTCGGCCTCGATCGTCTCCCCTTCCAGGTTCACCCGGCCCGGCTCGAGCGAGCGCACGATGGTGCCGGGCCTTAGACTCGCGCCGCGGCGGCCGGCGAGCACCCGGGTGGCATAGGCCGCGAGTTTCTCCTCGATCTCCGGCAGGATGCGCGGGCCACGCTCGAAGAGGAAGAAGCGGACCTCGGAGCGGTCGATCCCCGGGTAGTAGCGGACGATTTCGTCGGCGAAGGCGGTGAGCTCGCCAAAGAGCTCGACCCCCACGAGCCCGCCGCCGATGACGACGAAGGTGAGGAGCCGCCGCTTGCGTTCGGGGTCGGTCTCGGCGTCCGCCCTCTCGAAGCGCTCGATGAAGTGGTTGCGCAGTACCATCGCGTCGGCCAGGGTCTTGAAGGTGAAGGCGTGCTCGGAGCCGGCGATCAGGCCCTGGTTGGTGATCCCCCCGAGGGCGAGGACGAGCTGGTCGTAGGGGACCTCGTACGCGGCGCCCTCCGCGGCCGTGGCATGGACGACCCGCCGGTCGAGGTCGACCTTCTGCACCGTGGCCTCGACGAAGCGGACTTTCCGCAGGAACTCGCGGACGGGGAGCGAGCAGTGCCGGAAGTCGAGGACGCCGGAGCAGGCCTCGAAGAGGAGCGGGGTCATGAGGAAGTAGTTGTCGCGGCAGAGGACGACGATCTCGACGTCTGGCCGCCCTCCCAGGAGCCGCTCCAGATGCCCCGCCGTCCACAGCCCCCCGAACCCGCCCCCGGCGATGACGATCCGGGTCGCCGGCCTGGTCCCCCCCGCGCGATCCTCCTGCCGCATACGGCCTCCCTCTCCACCTCAAGTCTACCCCGCCGGGCAGCATGCCCGGGCATCAACCTGTGGAGCCCAAGGCCGAGCGGATTTCCTCCCCTACCTCCCCATCCTCCTCCCGCTCCAAGGCCAGGGCCAGGTGCCGGCGGGCCTCGGGGCCGCCGATCCGCCCCAAGGCCCAGGCGGCATGGCGGCGGACTAAGGGCTCTCCTTCGGCCAGGGCGCGGGCGAGGTCCGGGACGTAGCGGGGGTCCCGGCGGTTGCCCATGGCGACGGCGGCGTTCCGCTTCAGGCCGGGGAGCTTGGGCCGCTTCATGGGGCTGCCGCGGAAACGGACGACGTACTCCTCGCGCGACAGGTGGAGGAGCCGGGCAAGGTCGAGCTCCGCGCGCTCGGGCGGCAGGGCAAGCTCCGGATGGACACCCCCCCGCGGCGCCGCGTTCCAGGGGCAGACCTCCTGGCAGACGTCGCAGCCGAAGACCCACTCCCCCACCATCGCGCGAGCCGTCTCGGGCAGCGGCCCGCGGTGCTCGATCGTCCAGTAACTGATGCAGCGGTTGCTGTCGAGCCGGTAGGGCTCGGGAAGAGCGCCCGTGGGGCAGGCTTCGAGGCAGCGGGTACAGCTGCCGCAGAGATCGGCGAGCGGGACGTCGGGGTCGAGGTCGAGTGTCGAGAAGAGCTCGCCCAGGAGGAACCAGGAGCCCCCCTCCGGATGGAGGAGGTTGGTGTTCTTCCCCACCGCGCCCAGGCCGGCCCGGGCGGCCAGCTCGCGCTCCAGCACCGGCCCGGTGTCCACGTAGGGCCGGCTCTCGGTGCCGGGGAGCTCCGCCGCGATGCGGCCGGCCAGGGCCTTCAGGCGCTCGCCCATGACGTCGTGGTAGTCCCGGCCCCGGGCGTAGCGGGCCACCCGCGGCCAGAGGTCCCCCGCGGGCTCTCCAGCTTCCCCATCTTCGATAGAGAGAGGATGGTACTGGAGAGCGACAACGAGGGCGCTCCGCGCTCCCGGGAGGACGGCGGTGGGATCGAGCCGGGCCTCGAGCCGGCGCGAGAGGTACTCCATCCCCGCCTGGTCGCCCCGTTCCAGCCAGCGCAGAAAAGCCCCGCCGTGCTCCGGCGGCGAGAGCGCCGCCACCCCGGCGCGGTCGAACCCGGCTTCGAGAGCCCAGGACTTCAAGAGTGCGGCGGTGGCGCGGGGGTGCATGGGATGGGATTGTAAGCGGCTGCTGGTACGATCCGGCCGAGCCGCGACGCCATGAAGACCTTCCCTCCCACCGCCGCCCGTCCCCGCCGCGCCCACAAGGCGGACCTCCTCGCCAGCGTCCCGGCGCCCGCCCGTGACGTCCTGCGCCGACTCCTGGCCGGCGAGATCTCGCCGCCGGTCGCCCTCGCGGGCCTGCTCTTCTGCTTAGGGGCAGCGGCGGAGGTCGAGAACCTCCTCTACCCCTTGGCCAACGCCCACCCGCTCTTCGCCGACCTCTCGGAGCTCCTGCGGCGTAACCCGGAGCGGCTGGCG
The DNA here is from genome assembly GCA_034666805.1 of Acidobacteriota bacterium. GTDB lineage: Bacteria > Acidobacteriota > Thermoanaerobaculia > Multivoradales > UBA5704 > DASQPA01. Next base: position 1,542 of record JAXDLD010000488.1, on the reverse strand, counting down.
GAGATCGCCCCCCTCCTCCCCGAGCACCCCGAGGAGGAGGGGGGGGGCGAAGCGGCGATCGCGGCCTGCCGGCGCTTCTTCGACAAGGCGGTGCGGAAGAACGAGGAGGCGAGCGTCGCCCTCTACTCCCTGGGCGACCCGGAGATCCTGGCGGAGGGTACCCGGGAGATCGTCGACCTCTTCGAGCGCTGGGGCCTCCTCGACCCCGACGGCGCGGCACTGGAGATCGGCTGCGGCATCGGCCGCTTCCAGGTCGCCCTCGCCTCCCGGCTCGGCGAGGTTTGGGGGATCGATATCTCGGAGGGGATGATCGCCGCCGCCAGGAGGCGGGCCGCCGGGCTCGGCAACGTCCACTTCGCCGCCGGCTCCGGCCGCGACCTCGCCCCCTTCCCCGACGACCGCTTCGACCTCGTCTTCGCCGTCGACTCCTTCCCCTACCTGCAGCAGGCCGGCCCGGAGCTGGTGGCCACCCACTTCGCCGAGGCGGCGCGGGTCCTCAAGCCCGGCGGCGACTTCGCCATCCTCAACTTCTCCTACTCGGGGGATCTAGAGGACGACCGTACCGCCTTCGCCGAGCTCTGCCACCGCTTCGGCTTCCTTGCCGAAGTGGCCGGAGCACGGCCGTTCGCCCTCTGGGACGGGTCGGCGTTCCTCGCCCGGCTGCGGAGACGTTGAGAAGGGTGCTGGCGCGAGACGACGAGGACCGGCCGGGCTAAAAAGCCCGGCCGGTCCCAATCGTAGCGCCCCAACCAGTGGGGGGCGTCTTACAGGGAGTTGAGGAAGGTCAGGAGCTGGTTCTGCTGGGTGGTGCTCAGGTTCAAGAAATTGTTGATGACCGGATTGGCCTCGTTGTTGTGGCGCAGGATGGAGTTGAAGCGCGTCCCGTTGCCGAGGTCATGCATGAACCGGGCGCGGGTGCGCAGACCCCAGAGGGGCGGCGTCCGCAGCTTGTTGGCGGTCGACTGGCCGCCGTTCTGGACGATGCCGTCACCCGTCCCCACGTCGTGCAGCATGAAATCGCTGTAGGGGTGGATGATCTTGTCGCCTAAGGCCGCCGGGATGGTGAACTTGCCACCGTTGACGACGGTCCCGGCCGGGGCGGTCGTGATCGACGTCACATGGCAGATGTTGCAGCCAACGGAATTGAAGAGCGAAGCGCCGGCGACGGCGTCCGAGGTGGCGGCGAGAGCCGTGTCGCGGGGCGGGACCTTGGTCGAGCGCATGAAGCGGGTGAAGGCCTCGACGTCGGTGCCGTTGGGGAACTGGGCGGTCGCCGCGTCCTCGGGATCGGCGACATGGTCGAATGCCGCGACCGAGGCACCGTTCGAGGTGTTCTCCGTGCGCTGGAGGGGGCTGGTGATGCCCATCTCGTTGACGTAGGCGTCGGCCGCGAAGGAGAGCAGGCTGGAGTTCTGGTTCTTCCAGCCGAAGCGGGCGACCCGGTTGACGCCAGGAGCCTCGGCGACCGGAACGCTGATGATCTGTCCCTGCATCCCGCCCGGCTGACCGTTGCGGATGGTGGTGAAGGTGCCGTCGGCGATC
>JAXDLD010000487.1:0-4613 GCA_034666805.1 Acidobacteriota bacterium | reverse complement strand
TCAAGCAGGGCTCGCTTCCACGGCGATAGAGGGGGTCGCCTGGGGCGCCGCCCCCCCAGCGGCCCGAATCAGCCCCTTACGGACAGGTGGCGAAGGCCGCCGTGTCCTGGATGGGCGCGAACGCCGTCCCCTGCGGGTTGTTGTAGGTGCGGACGACGCCGGTCCGGCTGTCGGTGACCTTGAGCGCGGTCTCGACGTTGGTCAGACCGCCGGCGAAGACCCAGAAGTGGCTTGCGAAGCTGCAGGCGTCCAAGACCTTGACGATGGCCTCGACGTTGTCCGCGTTGAAGAACCAGAGGTAGCCCGAATCGTCGGTCAGGGAGACCGTGTGGGCCACGCCGGTCGCGCCGTCCGGGGTCTTCCAGGTCGCCTCGACCTTGAACCGGCCGCCGTTCAGGCAGATGGCGGTGGTCGACGGCACGCAGACGAAGGGCGCCACGCTGGTCGTCGGGAAGAGGGTGGCGGTCATCTGGTAATCGCCGTTGCCGGAAGCGCGCAGGACGAGGACGTCCCAGGAGCCGGCGGCGGGGGAGACGATCTCGCAGGTGTCGGGGAGGTCCGGGTCTTCGCTCTTGCAGTCGAACTGGGTGGCGGTGGCGGGCGAGCCCCGCCGGACGTAGAGGTCGAAGTCGGCGTCGGGCGAGTTGTTCAAGGTGACCCGCAGGCGGTCGGTCCCCGCCGGTACGTTGATCGTGAAGTGCCGGCGCGGGGTCGAGACGTTGAGGGTGCCGCTGCCCTGGACGACGGAGGTGGCGGAGCTGCCGGCGGCGGGGAGGCCGCCGCAGCTCGCGGAGCCCAGGTCGGTCCCGGCCGCGCTCGCCAGGTAGGCGCGGTGGACGAAGACGTCGGCGTCGAAGGAGTTGTCGGTCGGCACGCAGTTGGTGTCGCCGCCCGAGGTCACCCCGGCGAGGACCGATCCCTGACCGAGGTCGACGAAGAGCGGGCCGCCGGAGTCCCCCTCGCAGGTGTCGGAGTTGGTCCCGGGAACGCCCACCGGCTTCTTGTAGGCCCAGCAGACATGGGTGGTGGCCGGGACAAGATCCGCCGGGCAGGTCGTGGTCACCACCTTGCCGGTGCGCTTGATCCCGACGTCGAAGCTGTTGCCGCCGGAGAGGCCGAAGCCGACGATGGTGCCCAGCGTGCCGGCCGGCGGCCGGGCCGCGATGGCGATCGCGCTGGGGGCGACCCCGGTGACCGTCTTGGCGAGCTTCAAGACCGCGAAGTCGCCGCCGACCCCGAACTCGAAGACCGGGTCGACGGAGATGCTCGAGACGGCGAAGTTCCCGGCGTTCTGCAAGTAGACGGTCTTGCCGGCGGGGTTCAGGAGATCGGGGCGCTTCAGGCAGGCGGCGCCGGTCAGGGTGTTCCCGTTGTCTTCCGTGCAGACGCAGTGGGCGGCGGTCAGGAAGGTGTTACAGCCGATCAAGGTGCCGCTGCAGAAGCCGGTGCCCTTGGGACCGGCGAGGATCAGGTAGCCGACGCTCGGGAACTGCTGGGTGGCGAGGCCGTTGGCGATGCGCCCTTCCAGGGTGTCGGCGGCTTTGGAAGGCAGGGTTGCAGCCTGGGCCACGGCCCCCACGGCGATGAGCGATGTCGAGAGGACGAGCAGGGAGCCGAGCTTGCTGATGGAACGCATGACACCTCCTCCGCTCAAGGGTCGAGCGGTGGCGAGGAGTGTAGACGACCTGCCGCGCCGGGGGAAGCCGGGCGGCTCTGCGGGCTGTAAGGAAATCGTCAAGGGCAGGGGAAGGCGGCGGTGTCCATCACCGGCCCGAAGGGCATCCCCTGGGGATTCAGGTAGATGCGGGTCGCTCCGCTCGCCGTGTCGGTGACGCGGAGCAGGGTGCGGACGTCGGTCAGGCCGGCGGCGAGGACCCAGAAGTGCCGGGAGGACTTGCAGTCGTCGAGCACCTTGACCGCGGCCTCGACGTTGGCCGGGTCGAAGAAGGAGAAGAACCCGGTCAAGTCGGAGAGCGGCAGGGTCTCCGCGGCGCCGACCGTGCCGTCCAGGGTCTGCCAGGTGGCTTCGACCCGGAAGCGCCCCTTGCCCAGGCAGAGGGCGGTCGCGGAGGGGATGCAGGGGCCGGGCGGCGCGAGGTGGGCGAGGAGCGTGGCCGTGAGCTGGAAGGCCGCCCCCTTCTGAGAGACCCGCCGCACGAGCACGTTCCAGGGGCCGGGCGTGGGGGCCAAGATCTCGCAGAAGGCGGGGGCGCCGGCCGTCTCCCCCCGGCAGTCGAAGCTCTGGGGAGCCGGCCGGCCGCCCGCCCGGGCGGAGAAGACGAAGTCGGCGCCGCTCTCCGCGTTCAAGGCCAGGCGCAGCCGCTCCGTTCCGGCGGGGACGTCGAAGGTGAGGCCCTGCCGGGGTGTGGTCTCGTCCAGAGTCCCGTCCCGGCCGAAGACGGCGGAGCCCTTGGCCCCGGCCGGGGTCAAGTCGCCGCAGAAGCCGCGATCGAGGTCGACCCCTCCCCGGGCCTGGAGCCAGGCGCGATCGAGGAAGACGTCGGCGTCGAAGGAGTGGTCGGTGGGGTGACAGCCCTGGCCGTCCCCTCCGGAGGTCACTCCGGCCACCACCTCGCTGGTGCCGAAGTTGAGGAAGAGCGGCCCGCCGGAGTCGCCCGGGCAGGTGTCGGAGTTGCTCCCGGGATCCCCCAGGGGGTTGTCGAAGGTGAAGCAGACGTGGGTGAGGTCGTTGACCCCGACGCAGGGGGCGGTGGTCACCGCCCCGGCCCGCTTGATCCCGGAGAGGCTGCCGTTGCCGTCGGCGCCGAAGCCGACGATCGTGGCCGGCGTGCCGGTGGCCGGCTTCTGCACGAGGTCGACCCGGCTGGTGCCGATCCCGGTCACCGGCCGGGCGAGGGTGACGAGGGCGAGGTCGCTCCGCAGCCGGAACTGGAATCGCGGGTGGACGACGATGCTCGCCACCTCGAAGAGCCCGGCATGCTGGAAGTAGACCCGCTTGCCCTTGGGGTCCAGGAGGTCGGGGCGGGCGTTGCACTGCTTGCCGTTCAGGATCTGGCCGGAGACCGGGTCGCCGCAGATGCAGTGAGCGGCGGTCAGGAAGGTCTGGCAGCCGACCAGGGTGCCCGAGCAGGTATTGCCGGCGGCGAGGAGCTGGCCGACGCTGGGGTAGTCCTCGCTCGGCAGGCCGTTGGCGATCTTGCCCCCCCGGCCGGCGAAGGATTCTAGGGGGAGATCTGCGGCGCGGCTGGCGACGTTGACGGCCGTGGCGATCGCAAGGGTGAGGAAGACGACTGTGCGAGCGCGGGGCCCCGGGTGCATGACTCCTCCTTGGAGCTCTGTCTTGGAGAGGCTAGCAGGCCCGGCCAAGGAACGGAAACCGGCGCTCGAACGTGTCCTCGGCAGGACGGCGCCGTCCTCCCCAGGAGCCGGCTGAAAAGGCCTGGCCCGCGGCCCGGTTCTCCCACCCGTGCACGAAGCTTGCATGGGCCAGAAGGCAGCTTTTCTCATCAGCGCCCGATGTAATCCAGGTGGGGCCGGAGCGTCGTAAGTAGTTTTGGTATCTGTATTTCTAGATTACTTTGAATGTGGATGCAACGTTTTGGCCGTGAGAAGCACCTAAGAGTGTAGGTAGCAAACCTGTAGAAGCCCGTCTACGTTTACTGGGAGGTACTATGAGAAGTATCGGCATCGTAGGTGCAGGGCAAGCGGGTCTTCAATTGGGGTTTGGTCTTCTTCAATGGGGGTATGACGTCACGGTCTATTCCGATCGCACGCCCGAGGAGTGGTTCAACGGGCGGGTCACGGGGTCGACCTTCATGTTCGACCGGGCGCTCTCCTATGAACGTGCGCTCGGCTTGAACTTCTGGGACAAGGAAGTGCAGTGGGGGGAGGGAATTCACCTCGATTTCAGCCCGACGCCGCGCCACCGGATGCTCTCGGTCGAGGGACGTTTCGCGGTGCACGGGCAGGCGATCGATCAGCGGCTCAAGTTCGCGCAGTGGATGCGGGAGTTCGAGCGCCGCGGGGGCAAGCTGGTGATCCAGCCGGTCGACCTGGACCTCCTGGAGGATCTGGCCGCCCGCCATGAGTTGGTGGTGGTGGCGGCGGGCAAGGGGGAGATCTCGCGGCTCTTCGACCGCGACCCCCGGCGGAGCGTCCACAGCGAGCCGCAGCGGCACCTGGGTATCGTCACCGTCAAGGGGCTGGAGCCGTGGACCGAGGTGCCGTTCCACACGGTTAAGTTCAGCTTCACCGGGTCGGATGGGGAGATCTTCTGGATCCCCTTCCACGACAAGACCGTGGGCTCGTCCTACAGCGTCCTCTTCGAGGCCCGGATCGGCGGCTGCATGGACCGCTTCATGGGAGTCCAGGACGGGGAGGAGATGATGCGGGTGGCGCGGCAGGTGATCGCCGAGGTCGCTCCCTGGGAGCTGCCGCACTTCGCCCACGCCGAGCTCACCGATCCGCTCGGCTGGGCCAAGGGGGCCATCACCCCGGAGGTCCGGCGGCCGGTCGGGTGCCTGCCTTCGGGCCGGATCGTCATGGGGATCGGCGACACGGTGGTGTTGAACGACCCCATCGCCGGCCAGGGCTCGAACGCCGCCAGCAAGGCGGCGCACTTCGTCACCCAGCGGATCGTCGAGCGCGAGCGG
>JAXDLD010000486.1:0-12954 GCA_034666805.1 Acidobacteriota bacterium | reverse complement strand
ATGCTCCCTGCAACGATCCGTTAGCCCGCAGGCGCGTTGCTCCTGGCCTGGCGGCTGGTGTCACGGGCTCAGCGCCAGTGATTCATTCCGCGAGGCGCCATCCTCCATCCGGAACCGGCAACCAGCGCAGGCCGTCTCCGTCAAGCCACTCGCCCATCGGCTCTCCCGGGAGCAGGTCGGCGCCGAAGCGGAGCACGTGCCCGTCCGGATCGCTCACCTGACACTCGCGCGAGCCCCAGGGATAGTTGGTGGGCGGATGTCGCAGCCGCGCGCCGCGCCGCTGGAACTCCGCGTACAGCGCATCCACATCGCTCGTCGAGCCCCAGACCCACGCGCCCGCCTGTCCCTGATCGCCGGCGCAGAGCATCAGTGCGGCTCCATCGCGCCCGACGGAGGCGACGGGATCCGCCCGCCACTGGATGCTGAAGCCGAGGCGCTCCACGTAGTACGCGACGCTCGCCTCCAGGTCAGTGACCCGCAGAATTGGAGTGATCCTCCCAAGCGTCGGGCGAACTGGGGCTGCGATCACCTCGTGAAGCTCAGGCATGGCGACTCTCCTCTGTTGCGGGCTAACCTACTCCGGGAGGGCAACGGCTCCCCTCGAGAGGGAAACCGTTGCCCCTTGGAGCGCGATTACCGCGTGCTCGCTCTCTCTCCTGGCAAGCGGCTCGCCGCCCTTACGGGCAGGCGAAGGCCTTGGTGTCCTGCACCGGCATGAAAGCCGTGCCGCGCGGGTTGGCGTAGGTCCGGACGCGGCCGGTCTGGGTGTCGGTCACCATGACGAGCACCTCGACGTTGGTGAGGCCGGAGAGGAATACCCAGTGGTTGCCGAAGGCCGAGCAGGCGTTGACGACCTTGACCACGACCTCGGTATTGTTGGGATCGAAGAACCAGAAGCGGCCCGAGTCGTCGGTGAACGGCACGGCGTGGCCGGCGCCCTTGGCGGTGCCGGTGTCCCACTGGACGGAGACCTGGTAGCGGTTGCCGTCCAGGCAGAGGGTCGTGTCCGTCCCGTGGCAGGGGGCGATGGGCGCGAGCGGCGTGACGACGTTGTAGAAGGCCTCCTGGCCGACCGCGGCGCCGGCCGCGAGACCCACGACGTTGTCGAACTGGAAGTGGATGCCGCCGTAGATCCGGCTCTGCCCGGCCTCGGCGGCGGCCTGGGAGAAGCTGGTGAAGGAGCGCGTCACCCCCGGGAGGGCGTCCGAGGTGGTCGAGAAGGAGACGTTATCGGTGCCGAAGAAGAGCGCCAGGACCTTGGCGGCCGCCCCGCTGAAGGTGCTGTGCCCCGAGATGTACGATGGGAAGGGCGGGGTGACGAGGAGCGGCGTCCAGGTCGGATCGGCGGTGGTCGCGGGGTTGCCGTCGATCTCGGCGTTGCGGATGGCGGCGACCGGCCGCCAGAAGCTGTAGCGGTACTTGTAGTCCCAGGCGACGATGGCGGCGTCGGCCTCCGCGATGTTCAGGATGGCGAAGAGGTACGAGCTCTGGCTGATGTTCAAGGCCTGGCGGACGGTCAAGTTCTGCGCCACGAGGTTCCAGTGGCCGGGCGGGGTCGCGGTGCCGGCGCCGTCGGCCCAGAAGAGGGCGATCCGGGTCTGCTCGGGGGTGCGCGCGCCGCTCGTATCCCGCCCCAGGCGCTTGACCTCGTTGAAGGCGCGGGTGTACTCGGCGCTCGACGGGGTGGGAGGCGCGACGTTCACGAACCGGTCGGGGTTGTTGATGGCCCAGGGGGTGACGGAGGGCCACTGGGGGAGGAGGACCGTGGCGAAAGCCGGCGGCGTCGGCGCCCACCAGAAGGCGCCGGTGGGCACGTTGTAGGGCACCGTGGCGGTGGCGCCATCGTTCGCCCGCAAGGCGAGTACGGTCGTGGCCACGGCCTCACCCCAGGTGATTCCGGCGGCCTTGCCCGTGCTCTCGAAGATGGGGGCGAGCGAGGTCGCGTAAGCGGCGTCGAACGTCGCCTTCTGGGCGGGGAAGAGGGCGACGAGCACCTTGTGCGCCGCCGCGATGGCCGACGCCTCGGGCGAGGCGCCGCCCGGCCCGCGGCCCGTGATGGCATAGGGCGCGTAATCGCCAACCAGGCCGTTGACCGCGTCGAAGACCGCCACGTGGACCATCGCCATCGCCCGGCTCGCGATGGGCGGCGGGGTCTTGTCGACCCGGATGGCCTGGAGCAGGACGTTGTTCCAGTCGGTGACGACGTTGGCCCGGGCCACGCCGGCGGTTCCCAGCAGAGCGGCGAGCACCAGGCTCACGCGAAGAGACCTGCGCAGCATATGTATCTCCTTGTCGATCGAGTCAGACGATCATCTGCATACCCGAAGATACACTCTATCGCAGAGCGAGGGGAAAGACCGCGGAGTCCAGGGGTGAGAGGTCCCGGGGGCTCGGAAGGCCCCCGGGAAGCAGGATTGTGGGAACGGTTGAGGTCTAGTACCGCGGCACCGACGGATCGACCTGACTGCTCCAGCGCTCGATGCCGCCGGCCAGGTTGCGGGCGCGGGCAAAGCCCATCTGGCGGAGGAAGCGGACCGCCTGGCCCGAGCGCGGCCCGTGGTGGCAGAGGACGACCAGGCTCGCCGCCGGGTCGAGTTCGCCCAGCCGGTCGCGCAGCTCGTGGAGCGGGATGAGCTTCGAGCCCTCGATCCTGGCGATCTCGTACTCCTGGGGGTTGCGCACGTCGAGAACCGCGAAGTCGCGCCCCTCGTCCCGCCAACTTTTCAGCTCCTGGACCTGGATGTCGAAGTCGGCTTCGGGCGAGGGCGGCTCGGGCGCGATGCCGCAGAACTGCTCGTAGTCGATGAGGCCGGTCTGGGTCGGGTGCTCCGAGCAGACGGGGCAGTTGGGGTCCTTCTTCAGCTTGAGCTCGCGGAAGCGCATGCGGAGCGCGTCGAAGAGCAGCAGCCGGCCGATCATCGGCTCGCCCTGGCCGATGATCAGCTTGATCACCTCGTTGGCCTGGAGGGCGCCGATGATCCCCGGCAGCACCCCGAGCACCCCGCCCTCGGCGCAGGAGGGGACGAGGCCGGGGGGCGGCGGCTCGGGGAAGAGGCAGCGGTAGCAGGGCCCCTTGGCGCCCCAGAAGATCGAGACCTGCCCCTCGAAGCGGAAGATCGAGCCGTAGACGTTGGGCTTCCCCGTCAGCACGCAGGCGTCGTTGACGAGGTAGCGGGTGGGGAAGTTGTCGGTGCCGTCGACGACGATGTCGTAGCCCTCGAAGAGCTGGAGGGCGTTCCCTGAATCGAGCCGGGTGTTGTGCGGCACGAGCCGGATGAGCGGGTTGACCTCGGCCAGGCGGCCGAGCGCCGCGTCGAGCTTGGGCCGGCCGACGTCCGAGCGGCCGTAGAGCACCTGGCGGTGGAGGTTCGACTCGTCGACGGTGTCGAACTCGACGAGCCCCAGGGTGCCGACCCCGGCCGCCGCCAGGTAGAGGCCGATGGGCGAGCCCAAGCCGCCGCCGCCGATCATCAGCACCCGGGCGGCTTTGAGGCGCCGCTGCCCCTCCGTCCCCACCTCGGGCATGATGAGGTGGCGGCTGTAGCGCCTTATCTCCTCCTGGGAGAGCTGGGGGAGCGCCGCTACGGTCTTCGGCTCGTCCAAGGGAGTCACCTCGCACCGCCGGCGATCGACGGGATGATCGACAGGGTGTCCCCGGGCTTGACGGCGGTGCCGCCGCGCTCCAGGTGGCGGACGTCCTCGTCGTTCAGGAAGACGTTGACGAAGCTCCGCAAGGCGCCCTGCTCGTTGTAGAGGTGGCGTTCGAGCGAGGGGAAACGCCGGGTGAGGTCCTTTAAGGCGTCGCCCACCGTCTGCCCCTCGACCTCGACCTCGCCGTTCTCGGCGGTGAAACGCCGGAGCGGCGTCGGGATGTGGACCGTGATGCTCACGAGACAGCCTCCTTGGCCATCCCCGCCTGGACGGCGGGATGGCCGGCGACCTGGTCGATGATCTCCTCGTCGAAGCTCTCGCGGTCGTCGGTCAGGCGCCAGCTGCGCGCCTCGACCACCCGCCCGCGTTCGACCGCGACGATGAGGTACGAGAGCCCCGGCCAGGCGTGGTCGCGGTCGAAGTCGCTCGGCCGCGCCGGGTGGTCGGGGTGGGAATGGTAGTAGCCGACGATGTCGAGCCCCAGGCCGCGCGCCTCTTTCTGCGCGGCGAGGATGGTTTCCGGGCTGATCACGTAGCGGTTGTGGCGGCTGTCCTCGCGCTCGTTGCCGACCGAGAGGATGCGCTCGACCACCGTCGCGGTATCCCGGTCGGCCGCGTGGCCGATCAGCACCCCGCAGCACTCCTCCGGGTAGCTCGCGCTCGCGTGATGGCCGATCGCCTGCAGGTGGCGGGGCGAGATGACGAAGCGATTCATTCCTTACGTCTCCTCCCAGAAGTGGTCCGACAGGTACTTGTCCGCGTTGTCACAGAGGACCGTGACGAGGGTCGCGCTCGGCAAGTCCCGTGCGACGTCCAGGGCCGCCGCCACGTTGCCGCCGGACGAGATGCCGACCAGGAGCCCCATCTCGCGGGCCAGGCGCTTGACCATCGCGTAGGCCGCCTCGGTCGGGAGGCTCCGCGCCTCGTCGGCCAGGGAGGGATCGTAGATCGGGGGCACGATCGCCGAGGCCATGTGCTTCATCCCTTCGAGGCCATGGAAGGGGCCGTCGGGTTCGATCGAAATCAGCCGCACCCGTTCGCTCACCTCGCGCAGGTAGCGTCCCACACCCATGAAGGTGCCGCTGGTACCCAGACCGGTGACGAAGTGGGTGATCTCGCCTGCGGTCTGGCGCCAGATCTCCGGGCCGGTCGTCCGGTAGTGGGCGCGCCAGTTCTCGGGGTTGCCGTACTGGTCGACGTAGACGTAACGGTCGGGCTCGGCCGCCGCCAGCCGCCGCGCCTCGAGGATCGCGCCGTCGCTCCCCGCCATGGGATCGGTGATGTGGAGCTCGGCGCCGTAGGCCTTGAGGATCCGCTTGCGCTCGGGGCTCGCGCTGTCGGGCAGGCAGAGGGTGACCGGAATGCCCTTGGCCGCGCCGATCATGGCGTAGGCGATCCCGGTGTTGCCGGAGGTGGCATCGAGCAGCCGGCGGCCCTCTCTAAACAGCCCCCGCCGCTCGGCGTCCTCGAAGATGGCCTTGGCCGGGCGGTCCTTGACCGAGCCGCCAGGGTTGGCGAGCTCGGCCTTGGCATAGAGCCGGACCGCGCTCCTGCCGGTGAGCGCCGAGAGATCGAGGAGCGGCGTGTTGCCGATCAGCTCCAGGACGGGCAGGGGCCGCGGGTGCGCGAGCGCCGGCCCAGCGGTGTTCGCGGTATCAGCGGGAGTGGTGAGGGCGATCGGGGTCATCTCCAGGCTCGTTTTGAACGTAGCAGAGGCGTTCCGAGAAGTAAAGGAGACGGATCTACTTACTTATTCCAGGTGCTGGCGGCTGCCCCGAGCGGGACGCCTTCAGCGGAGGTGAGCGGTGACGAACGAGGCGACGATCGCGAGGCCTGAGGCGGCGAGGCAGGCGACCGCTCCGAGGACGTGGTCGCCGCGCTCCGGGAGAAGGGGGTCGAGCCACTTGGAGACCAGATAGCCGCCGGCAAAGCCGCCGAGATGGGCCCAGTTGTCGGCCGCGAAGCCTGGGAGGAAGCCCATGATGAAGAGGACGATCGCGTAGCTCCAGGCCTGGCTGCCCACATGGCTGCTGCCTCCTCGCCGGCCGTAGTAGACCAGGGCGGCGAGCAGGCCGAAGAGGGAGGCGGAGGCGCCGACGGTGAACCTCGCCCCGCCGAAGGGGAGGAAGGCGCCGACCAGGCTGGTCAGCAGGAACCCGGCGACCGAGGAGAGGGTGTAGATGATGACCATCCGGCTGGGACCGTAGAGCTCGGCGGTCTCCGGGGCGAGCTGGCGCACCCAGAGCATATTGAAAAGGATGTGGAGGACCCCGGCGTGCAGCCAGCCGGCGGAGAGGACCGTCCACCAGTGGTGATAGACGAAGACCGGAATGGCGCCGCTGGCGCCGAAGGCGAAGAGGCTCCTGCTGCTCGGCTGGAGGAAGGAGAGGCCGCCGCTCTGGATACCGCCGGTGTCGAGGAGCAGACTCGCGCCATAGAGGAGGATCGAGGCGCCGAGCACGAGTTGGACGAAGCCGGCATCGCGGCCGAGCCCGCGCAGCACCCCGGTCAACCCCCACATCCCGGGGTTGCGCCGGCCGCAATTCAGGCACTCCTTGTCGTTGACGCCCACCAGCCGCCCGCAGGAAGGGCAGAGGACGGCGCCGGTCTTTTTCCGGCCGAGCATGGGCCGTACTCTATCTCAGGGCTCTTCCGGCGGCGGGTCCTTGTACTCCGGATCTCGACCGGGGAAGTCCTGATCGGGGTCGTCGACGGGACCGTGCGCCGGCGGGTCCTCGCGCGCGGGTAGACGGGTCGGGTTGTCGGGAGCGCGGCGGACCGGCGGCCCCTCTGCGGGGGTGTCCTCGGGCTCCCTCTGGGGAGGCGGCTGGATGGGTTCCTGGGGATCGCGTTGGGGGTCTCTCATCGACATGCCTCGCGAGAAAAGCAAGGGGCGTGCCGTCAGGAAACCGTTTTCTTGAACGCCCGGGCGCTCCCGGCCAGTCCGCTTACTCTCCCGGCGCGAAGCCGGCGAAGATCTCCCCCACCCGCTCCGCCAGATCGCTCGGTGGGAGCCACTCGATGTTCGTCTCGCCGATGCGCTCGCTGTGTGTGAGCCCCGGATGGACCAGCAGGGCGGCCGGCGGGCGATAGGCGTCGAGAAAACTGCGCAGGGAGCGCGGGAGGAGCGGACGGCCGCGGCCCTCCGCCTTCACTTCGATGGGGAGGCAGCGCTCGCCGCGGGCGACGACGAAGTCCACTTCCGCACCCGAAGCGCTGCGCCAGAAGTGGAGCGTCGACCCTTCGGGAAGGGCCTTGATCAGCTCGCTCGCCACCCAGCTCTCCAAGAGCGGCCCGGTGTCGGCCCGCTCTTCCCAGGGACGGAAATCGTGGAGCAGTTGATTGCGGAGACCATTGTCGAGCAGGAAGACCTTGGGGCGGGCCGTGAGCTCGACTCGCTTGCCGCCGGCGAACGGCGACAGGATGGCGATGACGTGGCTCGACTCCATGATCTCCAGGTAGGAGGCGACCGTGTCGCGGCCGATGCCCAGGATCGAGCTCCATTCAGAGAAGTTGACGAGGCTGCCAACCTGGCCCGCCAGAAGCCGCAGCAGGCGCCTGAAGGCGTCGGGCCGAGCGATTCGGAAGAGGTCGCTCGCATCCCGCAGGAGGATCGATTCCACGAGGTCGGTAAGCAACACTTCAGGAGTCGCCGAGAACCAGACGGCGGGATAGCCGCCATAGATCAAGTGCCGAGCGAAACGCTCCTCAGAGAGCCGCTGGCGCACGATCTCCGGCCGCTCCGCCAAGTCCTGACAGGTCTCCGCGAGCGAAAACGGCAGTAGGCGGCTGCGGGTCGCCCGGCCGGCCAGCGACTCCCGGGTCCGGGCGCCGAGGTGAAACGAAGAGCTGCCGGTCACCAGGATGGGGACTCCCACCTGGCGGTCGACGAGCCCCTTGAGGAATAGACCGGCCTCCTCCAGATGCTGGGCCTCCTCGAAAAACAGCGGGATCGGCGCCGTGACGAGCTTCTCTAAGTCGGCCAGGAAGAGGGGAGCTGAGCGGCACCAGCCACGAACCAGCGCCTGTTCGCAGTCGAGGAAAAGAAACGGCTGGCCGAGATCGGCAAGATGGGCCCACAGGGCCGTGGACTTGCCAGCCTGACGCGGTCCGATCAGGAGATGCGCCCGGTTCGGTTCCCGCCAGCGGGCACGCGCTTGAGACAACCCCGAGCGCGGCAGACAGGGCGACGGCAACCGGGAATGGAGCCACGGAACGAGTTGCCCTGGCTCCAGGAGCCAGGGGTTGTCGATCAGCAAAAGAGTCTGAAGATCGCGATCCACGATCCGCAATTATCCATCGAAACTGCGGGTTGGCGCCAGCATCCCGTCACGACACCGTCTTCTTGAACGCCCGGGCGCTCCCGGCCACCAACACCGCGGCGATGACCAGGAGGGCGGCGACCTCGTGCCAGAGCTCGGTGAAGCTGGCGCCGCGGATGACGATGCCGCGCGAGATGGCGATGAAGTGGGTGGCCGGCAGGATCTGCGCGAGCCAGCGCAGAGGCGTCGGGAGAGACGAGAGGGGGAAGATGTAGCCCGACAGCATGATCGAGGGGAGGAGCACCATCTGGGCGATCTGGGTCGCCTCCATCTGGGTCTTGGCGCGCGAGGAGACGAGGAGACCGAGCGAGAGGAGGGCGAAGAGGTAGATCGCCGAGAGGCCCAGGAGGAGGGGGATGCTGCCGTGGATCGGCACCTTGAAGACCTGGGTCATGAGGAGGAGGACCAAAAGGAGCTGCAGGAAGGAGAGCACCAGGTAAGGGAGGAGCTTCCCCAGGACCACCGCGAGCGGCGAGGCTGGGGTCACCATGAGCTGCTCCAAAGTCCCGCGCTCGCGCTCGCGGACGATGGCGTAGGCCGACAGCAGCGTCCCCGAGAAGGTGAGGAGGATGGCGATCAGCCCCGGGATCAAGAGGTTGGCGCTCCGCGAGTCCGGGTTGAAGAGGAGCTGCGGCCGGGCCTCGATCGGCAGGGTGCGGAGGCCGGACTTCTTGCCCAGCTCGTCGAGCGAGCGGGAGAGGGCGAGGCCGTTCGCCGCCCCCAGGGCCTGGGCCGAGATGGAGGAGTCCGAACCGTCGATCAGGACGAGGAAGCTCCCCGGCTGGCCGTAGAGCCTCCGGCGGGCGAAGTCGGGCGGGACCTCGATCCCCACCGAGGCGTGGCCGGCGACGATCTCCTGGCGCAGGGCCTCGCGCGAGGGCACGAAGCCCACGACGTCGAAGTAGCTAGTGTTGACGAAGTCGGCGATCAGGTCCCGGCTCTCCGCCGTCCGGCTCTGGTCGAAGACCACCGTCGGCACGTGCCGCACGTTGGTGTCGATGAGACCGAAGAGGACGAGCTGGAAGATCGGCACCATCAAGGCGAAGCGCAGGGTGCTGGCGTCGCGCACCATCTGCAGCCCCTCTTTCCGGAGGACGGCCCAGAAGCCCCTCATGCCGCTACCCCTTGCGCCGGCTTGTCGGTCTGGAGGCGGGTCAGCCGGACGAAGACGTCTTCGAGCGAGGGATCGATCGGCCGGATATGGACCGGGGCGCGGGCCGCCGCCTCCAGGTCGCGCTCGATCTCGGCGTCCGAAACCTCGTTTTTGACCAGCAGGTGAAGGGCATTGCCGAAGATCGTGACCTCCAAAACATAGGGCAGGGCGCGGGTCCGGCCCATGACCGCCGCCGCCCCCTGCTCGCACTCGGCCTCGACCCGCCGGGTCCCCTCGGGCGTCACCTCCGGCAGGCGGGTAAGGTCGCCCGGCCGTCCCTCGGCCAGCATGCGCGAGAGATAGAGGTAGCCCACCTTGCTGCAGCGCTCGGCCTCGTCCATGTAGTGGGTGGTGACGAGGAGGGTCACGTCCTGGGCGGCTAAGTCGAAGAGCAGGTTCCACAGCTCGCGCCGGGCGACCGGGTCGATGCCGGCCGTCGGTTCATCCAGGAAGAGGACCTTGGGCCGGTGCATGATGGCGGCGGCGAGCGACAGCCGCTGCTTCCAGCCGCCAGAGAGCTGCCCCGCCAGGCGATCCTTGTAGGGACCGATGTGGGTCAGCTCGATCGCCCACCCCTGGCGCTCGCGGCGGAGCGCCCCGTCGAGACCGTAGACCGCGGCGAAGAAGTCGAGGTTCTCCTGCACCGAGAGGTCCTCGTAGAGGGAGAACTTCTGCGGCACGTAGCCGATCCGGCGGCGGATCTCCTCGCCGTGGCTGGCGACGTCGAGGCCGTCGACCGCGGCGTGCCCCTCGCTCGGCGCCAGGAGGCCGCAGAGAATGCGGATCAAGGTCGACTTGCCCGAGCCGTTGGGCCCCAGGAGGCCGTAGATCTCGCCCCGCGGCACCTGGAGCGACACCTTGTCGAGGGCCCGGAACTTGCCGAAGTCGCGGCTGACTCCGGCCGCCGCGATCCCCAGGTCGCCGTTCGCGCCGCTCATCCCTTCCTCCCGGCCGCGTCCGGCTCCAGGCGTACCGTCGCGGCCATGCCGGCTTTCAGCTCGGGGGCGGGGTCGATCCGCACCTTGACCCCGAAGACCTGGTCGCTCCGCTGCTCCGGGGTCTGGATGTTGCGCGGCGTGTACTCCCCCTGCTGGCGGACCTCGACGACTCGGCCGGGGAAGCTGCGGCGGGGGAAGGTGTCGATCTGGACCGCCGCCCCCTGCCCGATGTGGACGCGGCCGAGCTGCGGCTCGGGGACGTAGACGCGGACCCAGAGCTGGTCCCGCTCGAGGATCGTCGCCACCGCCTGGTTGGGGGCCACGAGGTCGCCGGGCCGCAGGTCCATGGCCTCGATGACTCCGGCGGCCGGCGCCGTCACCACCAGCTCCTGCCGCTGGCGCTGGAGATAGGCGTGGCGCTGGCCGGCGCCGGCCAGCGTCGCGCGGGCGGCATCGACGTCCTCCCGGGTCCCGCCGCGCTGCCCCTCCTCCAGGGTCTGCCGGGCGGACTGCTCGGCGACCACGGCGTTGTCATACTCCTGGCGGGAGACGACCCCCGACTTCCACAGGGCCTCCTGCCGCTTGCGGTTGGTCTCCGCCGCCCGCCAGGCGATCTCGTTGCGCCTCTGCTCCTCGGTGCGCGGCCCGATCCGGGTGCGGGCGAGAGCCGCGGCGAGCGACTCGATCTGGGTCCGCTGCTCGGCGATCTGGAGGTCGAGGAGGTCGGGCTCCAGGGTGACCAGGGGCTGCCCGGCGGCGACCGTCGACCCCTCGTCGACGTGGACCGTCTGCACCCGCCCGCCGACGAGCGATCCGACCTGGACGGTGCGGGCCTCGATCGAGCCGGAGAGGGCGAGCTGAGAGCTCGGGGCCGGGCGGAAGAAGAACCACCAGGCGGCGAAACCGGCCGCGGCGAGGAGCGGGAGGAGGGGGAGGATCTTCCGTCTCATGACGTTCCTTTGGGTGGACGCCGCCGCCCCGGCTTTGCCGGCCGGACGCCGCGGGTCCAGATCTCGACGACGGTGTCCAGGTAGCGCTCCAAGGGGAGCGGCGGGTCCATGACCTTCGCGACTTTGTGCAGCATGACGTAGGAGTGGAGCGAGCCCAGGAAGGCCATGGCGGCGGCCTTGGTGTCGGGGAAGTCGAGACGCCCGGCGGCGTTGGCGCGCCGGAAGTACTCCTCGATCAGGGCGAGGGCCCGCTGCGGCGGAGTGGGCCGGGCGTTGACGTCGAACGGCAGGGGGAATCCGCGCGACTCCTCGCTCTTATTCCGCATGAAGCTCGCGAGCGTCTCCCCCAGCTTCTGCTCGATGAAGGGGATGAAGCTCTCCCCCACCCGGCGGAGGACCTCGCGCGGCTCCTCCTCCCCCGTCGTCTCGGCCAGGAAGGCGAAGGGGATGCGGATCTCCCCCTCTCCCGCGGCCATGGCGGCGGCGAAAAGGTCCTCCTTGGAGGCGGCATGGCGGAGGAGAGCCGCCGGGCTCAAGTCCAGCCGGGCGGCGATGGCGGCGAGGGTCGTCCCCTCGAAGCCGCGCTCGGCGAAGGCGGCCCGGGCGGCCAGCAGGACCTCTTCGCGGGTGACTTTCGGCCGGCGCCCCATAGTAAGTAAATGTACGGCTATTTATTTTTGGCGTCAAGGGAGCCAGCTATGAAAGAAACTTTCATAGTGAGGCACCCTACTAAAGTTTGGGGGCCTGAACTTTCATAAGGCGGGCGCGGGAGTTGCAAACCTCTCGGGGAGGGCGGTCCGGCCGCTCCACAGGAGGTCTCTGCCTTGCATCCCCCCGACAGCTCGCAGCCCTGGCTCCAGATCGTCTGGCTGCTCATCCTCGCCGTCCCTATCGCCTGCGTCGCCTGGACGGTGACGCACGAGGAGGTCTTCCGCGAGCCGCGCGAGTACTGTGCCGAGCGTTCCCAGAGCGCCCCCCGGCTCCTGGCGCGGAAGTTCTTCTATCTCTTCACTTGCGAGTACTGCTTCAGCCACTACGTGACGGTCTTCTTCCTCTTCGTCACCCGTTATCACCTGCTCCTCGACGACTGGCGGGGCTATCTCCTCGCCTTCTTCGCCCTGGTGGCGGTCGCCAACGTCTACATGACCTCCTTCGGCCGCCTGCGCCAGGAGGTCAAGAGCGAGAAGCTGGAGGCGAAGACGAAGGAGAAGATCCTGGAGAAGGTGGAGTCGGGAGACGTCCAAGTGGTGGAGCGGCCCGAACCTGTCTTAAGCCGGCGGTAGCTTACTGGTCGCGGTTCGCCCGGCTCTCCCCGGCTGCGAGGATCTCGCGCGCCCGGGGGGCGTCCTCGGCGATCACCTCCAGGCGGTTGAGCGCCGTGAGCTCGCCGGAGAGGAGGTTGATCATGGGCAGGCGCTCCTCGTGGACGCAGGCGCCGACCCCCTCGAACTCCAGGCGGGTGCGCGCCAGGTGGGCCTCCCAGGGGGTGGTGAAGCGGGCGACCGTGACGAGCGCGGTCGGGTCGATCTCGGGGAGGGCGGCCTCGCCGTCCCTCTCGGCGGCCGCGAACGGCTCCGCGGCCTCGGACATCTGCGGGCTCCCTTTGAGCTCCTCCTCTCGCCACATGCCGCCGCAGTGCCGGCATTTCCAGCGTTTGCGCGGCAGGAGGATCGGAATGCGGAGGAGCAGGAAGGAGGCGACGAGGAGCTGGCGCGACCAGCGTTCGAGGGAGAGGCTGTCGGAGTTGCAGCCGGGGCAGCGGGGACGCCGGGCCTCCTCGTCGGTCACCAGGTAGATCTCGGGGAGGCGCGCCTCGCGCCGCAGCATCTGGACGGCGATCTCGGCGTCCTCCTCGCGCACCTGGAGCCGCACGCCGCCGATGGCGTTCGAGAGGCCGAGCCGGGCGAGGTTCTCGTCCGTCAACCGCGAGTCGATCCCCT
>JAXDLD010000485.1:0-4580 GCA_034666805.1 Acidobacteriota bacterium | reverse complement strand
CCCGGAGAGCTCCGCGGGAGAGAAGCGGTCGCGGGCCCAGAACGCCAGCTCGACGGCGCTCCGGTGCTCGATCGCCACCCCCTTCGGCCGCCCGGTCGAGCCGGAGGTATAGATGACGTAGGCGAGGCGCCGGGCGCGTTCGGGCGCGGGTGCCTCCTCGCGGGGCTCGACAGCTCCCCCGCCCTCGGGCTCCCCCTCTTCGTCCAGCGCTACCAGGCGGGCCGCGCTCCCGGCGAGGAGACCGGCGAACCGCCGCTCGGCGAGGAGCACGGGGGCCGCGGCATCGGCGAGGATCGCCGCCAGCCGCTCGCGCGGGTACTCCGGGTCGAGTGGCACGTAGGCGCCGCCCGCCTTCCACACCGCGAGGGCTCCGGCGACGAGGGCCGGCGAGCGGCTCGCGAGGAGCCCCACCCGCACCTCCGGCCCCACTCCCAGCGCGGAGAGGCGCCGCGCCTGGGCGGAGGCCCGGATGTCGAGGTCCTCATAGGTCACCCGTTCCTCGCCCCAGAGGAGAGCCGTGGCCCGGGGCGTCCGCGCCGCCTGGGCCTCGAACAGCTCGTGGAGGAGGAGGCCCTCCGGGCGGTCGACCGCGGTTCGGTTCCAGCCGCGAAGGATCTGGTCGAGCTCGGCCGGATCGAGAAGGGGCAGGTCGGCGAGCCGCAGGCCCGGCTCGGCCGCCGCCCCGGCGAGGAGCGTCCGCAGGTAGCCGAGCAGCCGCGCGACGGTTCCGGGGTCGAAGAGATCGGCGCTGTATTCGGCGGTCCCGGCGAGACCGCCGCCAGCCTGCTCGGCGAGCGACAGGGCGAGGTCGAGCTTGGCGGCGCCGCTCGTGGCCGGCAGCGGGGTGAGCTTGAGACCGGGGAGGGCGAGATCCGCCGCCGGGGCGTTCTGGAGGACGAAGAGGACCTGGAACAGCGGGTTGCGGGCGAGATCGCGGGTGGGCTCGAGCTCCGCCACCAGAGTCTCGAACGGCAGGTCCTGGTGAGCGTAGGCGTCGAGCGCCATGGCGCGGACTCGGGCCAGGAGATCGCCGAAGGGCGGATCACCGGTGAGATCGCCGCGGAGGACCAAGGTGTTGACGAAGAGGCCGATCAGCCCCTCGGTCTCACCCTGGGTGCGATTGGCGACCGGTGAGCCCACCAGCAGGTCCTCCTCGCCGGTCAGCCGGCCGAGGAGGGCGGCAAAGCCGGCGAAGAGAGTCATGAACAGGGTCGTCCCCCGCCGGCGGCTGAGGGTCTTGAGGCCGGCCGCGAGGTCCGCCGGCAGCTCGAAGTCGAGGCTCCCGCCGCGCGCCGTGCGCACCGCCGGCCGCGGCCGGTCGGCGGGCAGATCGAGCCCCGTGGGGGCTCCGGCCAGCCGCTCCCGCCAGTGGGCGATCTCGCCCGCCAGCACCTCGCCGGAGAGCCAAGCGCGCTGCCAGACGGCGAAGTCGGCGTACTGGACCGGCAGCCCGGCGAGCGGTGAGGGGAGGCCACGGGAGAAGGCGGCGTAGAGGGCGCCGACCTCGCGCGCCAGCACCCCGGCCGACCAGCCGTCGGCGGCGATGTGATGGAGGGTGACGAGCAGCACGGACTCCTCGGCGGCGAGGCGGAGGAGCACGGCACGGAGGAGCGGCCCGCGCGCCAGGTCGAAGGGGAGGGCCGCCTCGGCGGCGCCGAGCCGCCACCGCTCGGACTCTTGAATAGCCGCGGGAAGGCGCGCGAGGTCGACCAGCGGCAGGAGCATCGCGCCGGCCATGGCCGGCGCGATCCGTTGCACGGGCCGGCCGGAGACCTCCTCAAAGGTGGTACGCAGGGTCTCGTGGCGGCGCGCCACCTCGCCCAGGCTGGCGGCGAGCGCCGCCAGGTCGAGCCGGCCGGCGAGCCGGAACGCGGCGGGAAGGTTATAAGCCGCGCTCCCCGGCTCCAGGCGGTCGAGGAACCAGAGCCGCTCCTGGGCGAAGGAGAGCGGCGCCTCGGCTCCGGCGCGCGGCAGGGGGCGGAGCACGCCGGCTGCCGAAGCCGCCGGGAACGCCGCCGTGGTGGTCAGCTCCCGCGCCAGGCCGGCCACGGTGGGGGCCGCGAACAGGCGGGCGAGCGGCAGCTCGACGCCGAGCGTGGCGCGGACCCGCGCGGCGAGCCGGGTGGCGAGGAGCGAGTGGCCGCCGAGGGCGAAGAAGTTGTCGTCGACGCCGACCCGCGCGACGCCCAGAAGCTCGGCCCAGATCCCGGCCAGGAGATCCTCGAGCGGCGTGCGCGGGGCGACGAAATCGACCTCCGCCGTCCAGCCCGGAGCGGGGAGGGCCTGGCGGTCGACCTTGCCGTTGGCGGTCAGGGGGAGAGCGGCGAGCGGCACCAGCGCCGCCGGCACCATGTACCCGGGGAGGCGCTCGGCGAGGAAACGGCGGAGCTCCGGCAAGAGCGGCTCGGGATCGCCCTGGCGCGCCACCACGTAACCCACCAGCCGGACGTCGCCGGGCGACGCCTCGCGCGCCACGACCGCCGCGGCGGCGACCGCGGGGTGGGAGGCGAGGACCGCCTCGACCTCTCCCGGCTCGACGCGGAAGCCGCGGACCTTGACCTGCTGATCGGCGCGGCCGAGGAAGTCGAGATGGCCGTCCGGCCGGTGACGGGCGAGGTCGCCGGTCCGGTAGAGCCGTTCCCCGGGTCCGCCGAAGACATCGGGGAGGAAGCGCTCGGCGGTCAGCTCGGGGGCACCGAGATAGCCGCGGGCGAGCCCACGGCCGGCGAGCCAGAGCTCGCCCGGTATCCCGGCGGGGACCGGTTCCAGGTGGCGGTCGAGCAGGTAGATACGGGCGTTGGCGATCGGCCGGCCGATCGAGGGCGGCCCGTCGTCCGGGAAGCCGGGGGGGATGAGGCCGGCGCTCGCCACCACCGCCCCCTCGGTCGGCCCATAGTGGTTGATCAGGGCGAAGGGGCTGCCGGCGGCGGGGGGCCGGTGCAGGCGGTCGCCGCCGGTGAGCAGGGCCCGCAGGGCGGGCCGGCGGGGCCAGTCGAGGGCGAGGAGCGCTTCGGCCAGTGGAGTCGGCAGGAAGGCGAGAGTGATCCCCTCCTCGGTCAGCCAGTCGCGCAGCCGCTCCGGCGAGGTCCGGGTCTCCTCGTCGGGCAGGTGGAGGCTGGCCCCGGCCACGAGGTAGGGCCAGAGCTCCCATACCGAGGCGTCGAAACCGACCCCGGCGATCAGGGTCGCGCGGTCGGCCGCGGTGACCCCGTAGGCATCGAGGTGCCAGCCGACGAGGTTGGCGAGCCCGGCGTGGGAGACCAGGACCCCCTTCGGTCGGCCGGTCGACCCCGAGGTGTAGATGACATAGGCGAGGCCGTCGAGGCCTGGCCTATCCGCCGGAAGTGCCGTCGCGGTAGCCTCCCCGTCTCCCCCTTCGTGGACGCCGTCGAGGATCACGGTGGCGAGCCCGGGCGGACCCGGGGGGAGCAGGGCGGCGAGCGCGGCGGTGGTGACGACGACTCGCGCGCCGGCGTCCGCCAGCAGCAGCGCCCAGCGCTCGGGTGGATGGCCGGGATCGATGGGCAGGTAGGCGCCACCCGCCTTCCCCACCGCCAGCGCCGCCACCGCGAGCTCGGGCGAGCGCGGCAGGAGGAGTCCCACCCGGCTCTCCGGCCGGACACCCAGGCCCGCCAGACGCCGGGCGAGGCGTTCGGCGGCAGCGTCCAAATCCCCATAGCTGAGCTCGGCCGCGCCGGAGCGGACCGCGAGGGCGGCGGGAGCGCTCCGCGCCCGCTCCGCGACCCGCTCGTGGACCGGATGGTCGAGCGTCGAGTCGCGCGCGGTGCGGTTCCAGTCGACGAGCACTTGCAGGCGCTCGGGTTCGGCCATGAGCGGCAGAGCGGACAGCCGCCGCGCCGGGTCGGCGAGCGCCGCGGCGAGGAGAGTCAGGAAGTGGCCGGCCAGGCGTTCGACGGTGGCGGCGTCGAAGAGGTCCGTGGCGTACTCCAGCCAGCCGGCGAGGCCCGAATCCCCGGCCGCCAGCTCCAGGGTGAGGTCGAACTTCGCCGTGCCGGGGTCGACGGGGTACGGCGTCACCGCCAGACCGGGGAACGCGAGCGGCGGCGGCGGGGTGTCGAGCGCCAGCACCACCTGGACGACCGGCGGACGGGAGAGGTCGCGCTCCGGCGCCAGGGCAAGGACGAGCGCGGCGAAGGGGAGATCCTGGTCGGCATAGGCGGCGAGCGTCGCCCGCCGGGTCCGGGCGAGGAGCGCGGCGAAGCCCGGGTCGGCGGCGAGGTCGGCGCGGAGGACCAGGGTGTTGACGAAGCAGCCGATCAGCCCCTCGGTCTCCAGGCGCCCGCGATTGGCGGCCGGCGAACCCACCAGCAGGTCCTCCCGGCCGGAGTAGCGCCCGAGGAGGGCCTGGAAAGCGGCGAGCAGGCCCATGAAGGGGGTCGCCCCCGCGCGCCGGGCGAGCGCCGCCAGGCCGGTGGCAAGATCCTCGGGGAGCGCGAGCGGCAGCCGCGCGCCGCTTAAGCTCTGGGCCGGCGGGCGCGGCCGGTCGGCGGGCAGGTCGAGGGTGAGCGGCGCGCCGGCCAGGCGATCGCGGCCACGGGCGAGACGCGCCGCGAGGACCG